>JACSRR010000225.1 GCA_014879635.1 Ignavibacteriaceae bacterium
CGTCGCGCAGGCCGAGGGGGAGCACGCCGACAAGGTCGACCGGCCGATCCTGTTTCGCGCCGCCGCCCAGCGGCACGCCCATCTGGACGCGCTTCCACAGCCACAGGCTGCCCCAGGCCATGCCGCCGACGATCGGCAGCAGGATCAGCAGGCGCAGGATATATTCGAGCATCAGGCCCTCCGGTCGAAGCCGGCGATGCCGCGGTCGGGCGCGACGACTTCGGCGACCTGGATACCGTAGCGGCCCTCGACGCTGACGATCTCGCCCTTCGCGATCAGCGTGCCATTGGCATAGATGTCCAGCAGGTCGGTCGCCGCGCGGTCGAGTTCGATCACGCTGCCTTCGGTCATCGTGAGCAGCTCGGCGAGCGTCATCGACGTCGATCCGACCTCGACCGAGACACGCAGCGAAACGCCGGCGAGCAGGTCGAAATTGGGGGCGGCGGCAATCGTCTTGCCTTCGCGGCGGTCGCGCTGCGGCGCTGCGGGCGCGTCGCTGAGGTCAGTCATTGTCCGGTCCTTTTTCGATTTGATCGATATTCTGATAGTCTCTTTTATCGTATATAATCTATTTAAATTGCTGAAAGGTACTTTTGCCGCTCAAATATTTGTAGGTCTATTAATAGTTCTCTTTCTCTCTTTTAGCGCCCAAGCATTGAACCTCAGAGGTGTTAACCTTCTACTTAAATTTATCACTGATATTTGGTTAATTGCGTTTATAATAGTTTTTCAACCCGAAATAAGGCGGTTATTAGCTTTAATTGCCAAAAATCCGTTTCTTACTTTAGGTAACAAAAACCGGAAAGGTAAAAAAAGTGTAACGGATGAAATTGTTGATGCTGCTTTCTATCTCTCTCAATTACAACATGGTGCATTAATTGTGATTGCCCGGATGGCAAATTTACAACCGTATATTGAGGGTGGGTTGGTAATTTCTGCCAAAGTTTCAAAGGATTTAATCTGTAGCATATTTTATCCGAGATCACCGCTTCACGACGGTGCTGTAATTATACAAGGTGAGATTGTTGAAGCTGCAAGATGCACTCTTCCGCTAACTCAAACCACTATGGTTGACGGCGAATCTCTGGGTATGAGGCACAGAGCAGGTTTAGGTATGAGTGAAAATACAGACTCTATTTGCGTAATAGTATCTGAGGAAACCGGTAGTGTTTCAACAGCATTAGAAGGCATATTAATCAAAGGATACTCAAAAGATTCTCTAAGAAATTTTTTAGATGAAAACCTTGTAAAATCTGAAGTAAAAACTTGGAAGATTAATTTCTTTAAAAAACGGAAAAAAGAAACTGATAGTAGCAATAGTTCCGTTTTATAACGAGGGTGATTTTATAAATCAGACAATTGCCAAATGTGTTGATTTTGTTGATTATATTATTGCCGTTAACGATGGCTCTAATGATAATTTCGAGATATCATTAACATCCGGTAAAATCATTTTATTAAATCATCCGTCTAACTTAGGTAAAGGGGCTGCACTAAAAACCGGTTTTTTAAAAAGTATCGAAATGAACTCAGACTATACAATTTGTTTAGACGGAGATCTTCAACATCCACCGGATCTTATTCCAAACTTTATTGAAAAAATAAAGAACTTTGATATTGTAATCGGAAAGAGAAGAAGAAAAGCAGGGGAGATGCCTTTTATTAGAATTCTAAGTAATTCTATTTCATCTTTTTTACTCGGGTTAAAACTAAAACAAAAAATATATGATTCTCAGTGCGGTTACAGAGCATTCAAAACTAATAAAATTATGGATATTTTACCTGAAACCGACGGTTTTGAATCAGAGACCGAAATGCTGATTAAAGCATCTCGTAAAAATTATAGTACCGGCTGGGTTGAAATTCCGGCAATTTACGGAAATGAAAAAAGCAAAATGACTAAATTTAAAACTACGCTTAATTTTATTTACTTATTGTTGAAGTAAAAGGAGCAAAAATGAAAATTAAATTTTTAGGACACTCAGGATTTTACATTGAAACAGAATCAGGTAAAAAGATTCTTATAGACCCCTTTTTAGAGGGGAATCCGGTAGCTGTAAACAAATCAACAGATTTTAACCCTGATTATATTATTCTCTCTCACGGTCACGGTGATCATGTGGGGAGCACGGTACAAATAGCAAAAAACTCAGGTGCCACCGTAATTTGTGTTTTTGAATTAGGTAATATTTTATTGGAAGAGGGAGTAAAAGTGCACCAAATGTCGGTTGGAGGAGCATATAATTTTGATTTCGGAAGGTTAAAATTTACGATTGCACACCATGGATCATCATATCCCGACGGTAGATATGCAGGTCAACCTGCAGGTATTCTCCTATTCATTGACGGTAAAACAGTTTATCACACCGGTGATACAGCTCTATTTTACGATATGAAACTGATAGGTGAAATGTACAAGGTAAATTTGATGATTGTACCGATAGGAGATAACTATACAATGGGTATTGATGATGCTGTAAAAGCTGTTGAGTTTGTAAATGCAGCTACAGTTATTCCTTGCCACTTTAATACTTTTCCCGTTTTAGAAGTATCTCCGTTTGAGTTTCAGAAGAAAATTGAAGCAATAAACAAAAAATGTTTGATTTTAAATCCTGGCGAAGAAGTTAAACTGTAATTAGAATTTTGTAAAAATGCGTTATCTTTGAAACACAAAAAATATTATTAGGATAAATGGCAAAAATAATAGCAATTGCTAATCAGAAAGGCGGTGTTGGTAAAACAACAACTGCTATAAATTTATCGGCATCACTCGCAATCTTAAATAAAAAAGTACTCTTAATCGATATTGACCCACAAGCAAATTCGAGTTCGGGAATTGGTGTTACCGAATATGACAAAACTGTTTATAATTTTATTATTGGTGACTCCGGTTTTGATGAATCAATCCAAAAAAACACAATAAATAATTTGGATATTCTACCGTCAGATATAAATTTGGTTGGTGCCGAAGTTGAAATATTACAACTTGATGACAGAGAAAAATTACTTTCTAAAAAGTTGAAAGAGTTTACAGGTAACTACGATTTTATTTTTATAGATTGTCCGCCAACACTGGGTATTTTAACATTAAATGCACTTACTGCGGCTGATTCTGTTTTAATTCCTGTTCAATGTGAATATTTCGCTTTAGAAGGTTTGGGTCAACTTCTTAATACAATTCATTTGGTTAAGAAGAATTACAATAAAGCTTTAACTATTGAAGGCGTTTTATTAACAATGTATGATTCCAGACTTAAACTCTCTGAATTGGTTTCAGACGAAGTCAAAAAATATTTTGACACAAAGGTTTATGAAACAAAAATTGTAAGAAATGTAAGACTTTCTGAAGCCCCAAGCTATGGTAAGCCTGCAATAACTTATGATCCCACTTCTGCAGGTGCTAAAGCATATTTTGCTTTAGCAGAAGAGTTTTTGTTAAAAAATTCTTTGTAAGGAATAAATAATGAGAACAAATGAGTAAATTCAAGCCTGGTTTAGGAAGAGGATTAGAAGCTCTAATCACACCGGAATCTATAAATGAAAATTCAAACGATTCAGAATTAAAATCTGATATTCTTATAAAAATTAAGATTGATTTAATTTCTGCAAATCCGTTTCAGCCAAGAACTAATTTTGACCGAGATGCGCTTGAAGAGCTAAAAAACTCTATTTTAGCGAATGGTTTAATTCAACCTATAACAGTAAGGAGGAATGGTTCTGATAGATATGAAATAATCTCGGGTGAACGCCGCTTCAGAGCTTTTACAGAAATCGGTTTTACAGAAATTCCGGCGTATGTAATAGAGGTGCTTTCTGATGAGCAAATGTTGGCCATGGCTCTCATTGAAAACATACAGAGGGAGAAATTAAATCCGATAGAAGAAGCCCTTGCTTTCAAAAGACTTATGGATGAATGTAGTTTGACTCAAGAACAAATTGCCGAAAGGGTTTCCAAAAACAGAACTACAGTTGCAAATACTATCAGGTTATTAAAATTGCCTGAAGCCGTTCAACAAAGTTTAATTAGAGAAGAAATTAGCAGCGGGCACGCAAGAGCCCTGATTAATATTCAAGATGAATCAAAAATTCTTGAAATTTTGCAAGAAATTAAATTTGGAAATCTTAATGTTAGAAAAGTTGAAGAATTAGCAAAAAGTAAAACCAAAAAAGGTCAATTAAAAACTAAAATTCAACCCCAAAAAAACAACGATGTTTTGATTAACTTTCAAGACAAATTGAGGGGAATTCTTGGAACGAAAGTGCAGTGTTTCCAAAAAAATGACGGAACCGGTGAGATTAAAATTGATTTCTATTCAAACGATGATTTTGAGAGACTAATTGATTT
>JACSRR010000372.1 GCA_014879635.1 Ignavibacteriaceae bacterium
AGATGTGTATAAGAGACAGTAATTAAAGCCACAGGTGTTGGGTTTAACACTTTTTTTGTACAAAACTTAAGAAATAGAACCGGTATGACCGGTCTTTTTATTCAACAAGATTATAATAATGTATTATTTTCAAATATGAGGAGTTTCGCAAGATTTGGACTTCTTATTTTGAATAAAGGAATTTGGGCAAATGATACCATCTTAAAAAGCAGGCTTGCATTTGAAGGGATGACTAATACATCAAACAACCTAAATAAATCTTACGGATATTTGTGGTGGCTAAACGGTAAAGAATCTTACATGTTACCCGAAACCCAAATTGTTTTTCCCGGTTATCTTTTCCCCGATGCACCTGCCGGAACAATTGCGGCATTAGGGAAAAACGGACAAATTGTAAATATTGTTGAAGAAGAAAATTTAGTAGTTGTCAGAATTGGCGAAGTACCCGGTACCCCTTTACCTATTGCAACCGTTTTGAACAATGATATTTGGAAAAAATTAAATCCCGTTATTCACCCGGTTTCTTCCGTTAAGGATGAAAAGTTTGATGAACTTGATTTTTTACTTTTTCCTTCTCCAAACTTAGGTACCGTAAATATTAAAACTGATCTTAAAGAATACGGTATTAAAATCTTTAATATTAAGGGCGAAGAAGTTTTTTCAGGCAACAACTTAACAAAATTTAATCTAAAGGAACCTTCCGGGGTATATATTGCAATTATAGAAACAGGAAATAAAACCAAAAGGATAAAATTTGTATTAATTAACAGGTAAAACCAACTTTTGAAGTAAAATTCTTGAGTTTAAAGGGAGAATTAGTGGGTAGAAATCCCGAAAAGAATCGGGAGCAGTTGACTGTTCGCACAAAGCATTACGCACCAAGCATTCTTTTTTTAACGCCAAACCCCGGATTTTTTACTAAGAACAAAGAACTAAGCACTAAGCACTATTTTTTTTAACCCCGAACCCCGGATTTTTTACTAAGAACAAAGAACTAAGCACTAAGCACTCTTCTTTCTAACCCCGAACCCCGGATTTTTTACTAAGAACAAAGAACTAAGCACTAAGCACTATTTTTTTTAACCCCAAACCCCAGATTTTTTGACTAAGAACCAAGAACTACGAACTAAGAACTCTTTTTTCTAACCCCAAACCCCGGTTTTTTTTTACTAAGAACCAAGAACTACGAACTAAGAACTACGAACAAAGAACTACGAACTAAGAACTCTTTTAAGTTTCTCAATCCCTCCTATTCCGCTTTCCGTGTTGAACAAAAATATATTTGTTACCGCTATCAAGCATAAAACCAAAGATTATTGCGAAGGCAAAAAATAAACGGTCATCAAATATCATTAAGCCCAAAATTGCTAAGAGTACTCTCGGCATAAATAAAGCGCCAATTGATATTCCTAATTTAGATAGAAATGTTAGTTCAAGCTCGGGATATGCAAACCAAATTGAAACGGGGGCAAAAATATCCCTGAATTTAAATCCTCCCGAAACAAAATCCATCAATGAATACATAAATGTGATTCTCGGGAAGAACAAAAAACCAAAAATATATAGTATATACGAAGTGTCAAAAAAGCTTGAAGGGAATTCCATAACCGTCTATAAATTTAATTTTAACATACTGAAAAGTAAAAATTTTTTAATTCATCCTAAATTATTTTTGATAAAAATCGAATAATTACAAATATACACTTGCGTACAGTTCAAAATTTTATTATTATTGTGTACGCATACTTACACTTTTATTAATCTATACGATTGTGTTTACTTTATGGAAAAAGAATTATACCTTGAGGACATCTTTATCTCAAAAATCGGAATATCTAAAAAATTATTGTTGGAGTGGCAACACGGCGGATTAATTAATCCCGCAGGCAGAACAGAAGAGAATATTGATTATTTTACCGGTGCCGAGTTAGAAAAGTGCATTGCAATTAAAAAATTTCACGAACTTGGTTACAGCGTAGGTGAAATCTCAAAAATAATTAAAAAAGTTGGTCTCCCCATTTCATCGGCAAAGGATGGAAAAGAAGATAAAAAGAACTTTTTAACAGTCGGGCAATTAGCTGAGAAAATTGGAGTTAGCCCACGCACTATTAAACATTGGGAAGATATCGGTATTATCGAAGCTGATATGAGAACCGAAGGCGGTTTCAGGCTTTATTCTGACCTCTATGTATATTTGTGCAATTTAGTCAAAGACCTGCAGTTATTCGGCTACTCACTTGACGAAATTAAAACGATTGCTCAATACTTCAAAGACTTTTTAGTTATTTCTAAAAATATTGATGTTTATAGCAAAGATGAAACCGAAAACAGACTCACCGAAATGGCTGCCGCAATCGAAAAACTTTTCACGAAAATGACTGAACTCAAAACCGGTATTTTACGGTGGGAAGATCTACTAAAAAAAAAGAAAAAAGAAATTATTGCAATTAAAACTAAAAACGCAAAAAGGATATGAGATGGAACCTGATTTTACATTCGACTTTTTAAGCACTTACAAGCTACTCAAAGGAAAATTTAATATTACCGACCCTGAAATTTATATTGAAGAACTTGAGCTGAAAATTAAATCTCATCAGTTTAGTTCCGAACCGGTTGAAGAGATGATGGAAGATAATTCGGCACCTTCAAAATTGTTCAAAGCTCTAACACGATTTTTCCTTTCCCATAATGAATATTCGGATAAATATTTGTTTCACAAGCTTGAAATGAGAGATTCCGAAATACTTGAAAATATAAATTTTAGATATTTCGTTTTTAATGCTTCCGGAACAGAAAATTCGGAATCGGCAATTATAATGCTGCATGGTTTAAATGAAAAACTTTGGGAAAAATATCTCCCATGGGCTTATGCTGTTTCCAAAATGACAGGGAAACCGGTTATTCTTTTTCCGCTGGCTTTTCACATGAACCGCGCCCCCGTTGAGTGGTCAGATTTCAGATTGATGAACAACATTGTTAAAGAACGAAATAATTTACTTCCCGGTATTTCGGAAAGTTGTTTTGCCAATACCGCTTTGAGTGCAAGATTACAATTTGTTCCGTTACGCTTTCTTTCTTCAGGGTTGCAATCATTTAACGATATTACTCAACTCTCGAAGTCAATATTGGCGGGCGAAATTGAAGGATTAGAAAAAATTAAACATATTGATTTATTCGGATATTCTATAGGTGCGTTTGTAACTCAAATTCTTATGATGCGAAATCCGGAAAACTTATTCACTAATTCAAAAGGTTTCTTGTTTTGCGGCGGTCCGCTTATGCAACACATGACTCCTGTTTCAAGAGCGATTATGGATTCTGCTGCTGCTGAGGCTATCGAAGATTTTTATGTTATTAACTTTGATAATAATTTGCAAAGAGACGAAGCACTCAGAAAAATGCTCGAAAAACACAATCAAAACGGCGAAATATTCAAATCAATGATTAGTCATGATAGAAATAAAGAGTTGAGAGAATCAATTTTTGAAAAAATTTCTGACAGGCTATTTTGTTTGGGACTTTTAAAAGATAATGTGATGAGTGCAGAGGGTATTTTTAGAACTTTCAGAATAAAGGGGAGAAAAAATCCCGGAATTGAAATTGACGATTTTAACTATAAATACTCGCACGAAAACCCGTTCCCTTTGCTTGATAAACTTTCGGAAGATTTAAACGAAACATTTTTTAGAGTGTTTAGAAAGGCATCTTTGTTTTTAAGTTAAAAAAAGACTTAAAACAGTGCCCTCACACAGAACACTAAATTAGTTTATTGTTTAATGAATTGTAAGTTCGCTTAGATTACTTTAATGAGCAAAAACCGGTGGCAACAAAAAAAAGTATTCATTGATTTTAATTACCGGCAGATTTGTTGCTTAAATTTTCCGTTTCAAAAATCATAACATTATATGATTAAGATTTTTTAAGTTGGCAGTATGATTCTAAAGCTACCCAAAAAATCAAGTATAAGCAAAAAAAAAGCCTTCCATAAAATGAAAGGCTTACTGAGATTAGTGACCCCAAGGGGATTCGAACCCCTATTACCGCCGTGAAAGGGCGATGTCCTAACCATTAGACGATGGGGCCTAATAACTAAAACTAATAGAACAACTGAACAATAAAAAAATAAGTTCCCATAGTTTTTAGCGTCCCGAAAAGGATTCGAACCTTTAACCCTCAGCTTAGAAGGCTGATGCTCTATCCGTTGAGCTATCGGGACAAACTAACTTAAATCAGCTCCGCTTACGGAGCTTTTTAGTCGGGGTAGCAGGATTCGAACCTGCGACCTCCTGCTCCCAAAGCAGGCGCG
>JACSRR010000237.1 GCA_014879635.1 Ignavibacteriaceae bacterium
AGGTCTCGTGGGCTCGGAGATGTGTATAAGAGACAGGTTTTATTGTTGTAATCAGGATATTTAACATTATCCGAGAAAATAACAAGAAAGCGGAAATTATCCTAAATTAGATAATCTCCGCTCCGAGTTTTTGAATTGATTAATCTACACTTGAAAAGATTGCAAAAGATATTCTTTTATAAATCTATTGATATCACCATCCATAACTTTTTGTGTATCTGAAGTTTCAACATCAGTTCTATGGTCTTTCACCAAATTATAAGGATGAAAAACATAAGATCTAATCTGAGAACCCCATTCAATTCGTTTTTTACTCTTTTCTAATTCGTCTCTAGCGGCTTCCCTCTTTTCAACTTCAAGCAAATAAAGTTTTGATTTTAGTAATTTCATCGCATTTTCACGGTTAGAAAGCTGTGATCTTTCACTCTGACAAGCGGCAACAGTATTAGTAGGAATGTGGGTAATTCTGACAGCTGTTTCAACTTTATTCACATTCTGCCCCCCTTTTCCGCCTGATCTGTATGTGTCAATTCTCAAATCGGCTGGATTAACTTCAATATTAATTTCATCGTTAATCTCAGGAATAACAGAAATACCTGCAAATGAAGTATGCCTTCGCTTATTTGAATCAAAGGGAGAAATTCTAACCAATCGGTGAACACCGGCTTCCGCTTTTAAATAGCCGAAAGCATAATCACCTTCTACTCTAATAGAAGCACTTTTAATTCCGGCACCGTCACCGTCTAAAATATCAGTGATAACGGCTTTAAAGTTATTATCCTCAGCCCATCTAAGGTACATTCTGAGTAACATATCTGCCCAATCTTGAGCTTCCGTTCCACCCGCACCGGAATTTATTTCCAAAATGCAATTATTTAAATCAAACTCGCCGGAAAGCATATTTTTTAGCTCTAATTTTTCAATACCCGATTCAAGAGATACTAATTCTTTTTCGATATCGGATAAAAATGCCTCATCACCTTCGGAGTTTGCCAACTCAATAAATTCAGAAAGACTTTGAGATTGATCAATCAAATGAGTCAAATCAGTTATAATATCCTCATACTTTTTAGCTTCTCTTAAAATTGCTTGAGCTTGTTTTTGGTCATTCCAAAATCCCGGCGCTTCTGTCTTCCTCCTTAGTTCTTCAAGTTCGTTCTGCTTCTTCTCTAAGTCAAAGATAACCTCGTAAATTTTCGATTCTAATATTTAAAGTATTTAACTTTGATAATTCATATTCAAACATGTTCTCTCCTTAATTTTCAATTTCTAATTCAATTCTTAAAAGTGCGGCTGCTAAAGTTTTCCCTTGTGCATCTAATTTTAGCGACATTGTACCGCCGCCGCCTAAAGTGTTGTGTAGTAGAAAGTTTAGTGCCTTTAAGTTTGGGAGCTCAAATCTCTCAACTTCACCAAGACAAATACCTTCAAAGTGTTTCTTCACAAGTTCAGCCGTAAGATATTTATCTATAATACGGTATCCTTCTTCATTATATGCAATAATTCCGATATTTGCCGCATCCCCTTTATCACCGCTTCTTCCGTGAGCAATATCAATTAACTTTACTTTCATTTAAACTCCGAGTATTTGAATGTTAGCTTTTACCAATTCTTTTCTAATCAAAGCCGGCCAATAGGCAACTACTTCCGATGCTTTTGGTCTGCCGCCGGCAAATCCTGTTACAGAGGGTGGTCCTGTTAAAATCAAAGGGGCAATCTCTTTACCGAATCTATCAACAGGCTCAAAACTTTTATCTCTCACTGCAATTCTTAAAACAAGTTCGTTAATATCGTCTTCATTTACTGTTTTTGCTAAAGGACCGTGGCAAGCATTATAACCAACAATTTCTGTTCTAATTTCTTCAAAGCTCAATCCTAAATTGTCTAATCTTTTGCGTAATATTTCATCTGCTGCTTTTACTTTTGTTAAAGCCTGAGGCCACGAATAAGTAAGAGTTGCAGAAGCAGAATAGCCATATAAATAGGAACATGAAACTTTAAGAAACGGTGTGTCACTTTTACCTTTGATTCCGTTCACTAAAACTCTATTAGTACCTTGCTGACTGATTTTAATGCTCGTAAAATCTGCCACGCAATCGGGAGTAATGTAATTTGTGGGGTCTCCAATCTCATACAATAGTTGTTCGGAAACCGTTTCAACACTTACTATTCCGCCTAAATTTTCATGTTTTGTGATAACAAAAGATCCGTCAGGAAATGCCTCGGCAATCGGGAAACCGATTTCGGCAAAATTGGGAACACTCTGCCAATCACCCATAAAATTTCCTCCCGATGCTTGAGCGCCACATTCAAGGATATGACCCGCAACAGTTCCCGCAGCCATCAAATCGAAATCTTTCATATCCCAATCAAACTCGTAAATCATTGGGGCAAGCGTTAAACCGGTATCGGTTGTACGACCGGTTACAACAATATCAGCTCCCATTTTTAATGCTTCTACTATAGGAGCAGCACCGAGATAAGCATTTGCACTCAGTATTTTATCTTTTACCGAAATAATTGACTCACCGGTTTCCATGTTATTCAAAGTATCTCCGCCGGTAATAAGTTCATCAATCCTGTCAATTAAATTATCTCCGGTAACTACAGCAATTTTTAAGTCTTTAACGCCAAGTGTTTCGGCAACTTTAAGAATAGCTTTCCCGCAAGCAACAGGGTTAACTCCCCCGCCGTTTGTAATAACTTTAATCCCCTTTTCTTTTACATCTTTTAGGATTCGACGCATAAGTTCCGGGATATCGCGCGCGTATCCTAAATCGGGATTTTTATTTTTTTGTTTCTGTAGTATAGACATTGTTACTTCTGCAAGATAATCCATTACTAAGTAATCGATCTGACCTTTTGTAACTTGCCAAACGGGGGCTTCTATTAAGTCGCCCCAAAAACCTTGCCCTGATGCAATTCTAATTTTTTCTTTCATTTTTCTCTTTTGATATGTTGGAGAAGGAATAATTTTAAACTGTAAAATAACGATTTTAATTTTAATTGTATAATTTCATAAAATTACACCTATAGTTATTAATTTCAAACTTAGGAATTCTGATAAAATTTAGACGCAAAAAATTCACAACCCACTTAAATACCTAACTTATTGCTCAGAATTTTGTCAAGATTATTATTACTCAAATCTTCATCCGAAAAATTTAAAATTTCTTTATCTGAATTAAACCAAGTGATCTGTCTTTTAGCGTATCTTCTTGAATTTCTCTTGATTAAGTAAACAGCTTGTTCAAAATCTATTTCACCGTCTAAATGCGAAATAATTTCTTTGTATCCTACTGTATTTAATGCGTTACAATCTTTTCTGAAACCCTTCGATAAAATGTCTTTGGTCTCATTAACTAAACCTGCTTCAATCATATTATCAACCCTGAAATCAATATTTTGATAGAGAATACTTCTTTCAATGTTTATTCCGATATGGATAAATTCTAAGTGGTTTACTCTCTTGTAATTTTCCCTGTGTTTCAGAATTGATACTCCGGTAGAATTATAAATTTCTAAAGCTCTAACAACTCTTTTCCAGTTTTGTGGGAGCATATTTTCGGCGGAGTCAGGGTCTTTCTCTCTAAGCATGTTATAAATAAATAAATTACCGTGCTTCTCTCTGATTTCCATAATTTCTTCCCTCACTCCGGGCTTTACATCAACATTATCAAAAATCCCTTCTTTGAGTGCTTTGATATATAAACCGGTTCCCCCTGCAACCACCGGAATTAGTTTTTTGATATGTAGTGAATCTATAATTTCGAGAGAATCTTTTTCAAACCGGTGAGCACTATAAGTATCGTCTAATTTTATTGTGCCAATTAAATGATGTTTAACTAAAGTTAATTCTTCGCTACTTGGTTTAGCAGTGCCAATATTTACCAATTCATAAACCTGACGGCTATCTGCTGATATTACTTCAGATCCTAATCTCTGAGCAACCTGAATTGCCAACTTAGTTTTTCCTGAACAAGTGGGACCACTAATAATTATTACTCTTTTTTCCACCCTAATTTCCCGATAAGAGGAACAAATTTGAAATCCGGAATCTCCTTAGTTTCAATTTTATCTTCAGAAATCTTTTTTACTAAAACTAGATTTTGCTCTTTTCCGGTTCCGGTAGGTATAACAAGTCTGCCGCCAATCTTTAACTGATTAACGAGAGCAGAAGGAATACCCGGACCAGAAGCCGTTACTATTACTGCATCATACGGTGAAAATTCTGACCAACCGATTGTACCATCACCATACCTCAAATTAACACCTGTCTCTTATACACATCT
>JACSRR010000215.1 GCA_014879635.1 Ignavibacteriaceae bacterium
TTACTCTCCTCTTGAGTGCGTGAAATTTTAAGCATTAGTGGCATAATTTTATCCTCTATTTCATCTGCAGCGTCTTTTAGGGTAAATATTTTAACACCGGAATCAAGATTTAAATTTATAAATTCGTGAATTAATTCTGATTTTAAGTCTCTTCCCAATTCTTGAATAATATCAATTAGCTCATCACCCAAAGTATTTTCAAAAAACATAGTATCTAACTTACAAAACTCACCGTTTCTGTTCGGAATTATTGCGTATGATTTTTGTTTGTTTGTTAACATAGATTCATAATCGCTATCTAAAATAAACCCGGCTAAATTTTGAAGTTCATTGTATAATTTATCTTCTTCAGAATCCAAAACTTCTGCAAGAGAATCAATATTGCCTGCATCCTGAATTTTGGTCAGAATGTTTTCAAAAATAATTCTATCTGCTTTTGTTCTCAAGCCGGTAAAATCTACATCAGTTTCCAAAAACTCGTATCCATCTAAAAACCTGTTTGTGAAACCGTTAATCTTACTTCTCTCCTCTTTATTTTCCACAGCCGGATTGAAATAGGATGTTAAGAATAAAGCACAATTTATCAATTCTTCGTCTGTGTATTTAAATCCTTTATACACATTATTTTTGTTGTTGAAAATATTTGAAATTTCTGTTAGAATATACTCTTGTGTAATCTCTTTAAAATCATTTTTATGATTGCATATTAAATTCACATCCAACAGCTCGGCAGCAATATCATGACCCAATATAGAATAACTTTTTTTAACTATTTCAGGGACATTAGCGTCAATTGACAAATCTTTAATATTTTTTAAATCACCGTTCTGATTCAAGAAGATGTTAAACTCAGAGTAATTTTCTCTTATTTTATGATACGAGTCTTGACTATCAAATAACAAATCATAAAATAAATTGAGGTTGTTATAAAATGAAGCCTCATTAACGGGCATAATTTGTTCTAAATTCTCTTTATTTTCTGTTGAAGAGATAAGTTTGGCGAGGTCAATTAAATTGAAACCGTTATCTCCTGGTAGTTTTATTTTAGACCAAAAAGCAAGTTCAGACTCATGCGGTAGAAATGAAGGATTCAGAACCTCCGAATCAAATTGAGAAAGTAGCCAGTAAAAGTCTTTCAGATGTTTATCTGAAATTTTAGGTATATAAACTTTAACTTTTTCATTAGCATCATAAAAAGCGACTAAATCTCCGTTAAAATTACGGACTAAAGGGGTATGCAAAATTGAATTATAGACGATGTCAAAAACACTTTCTTTATAGTACCGGGAAGAGAGCCATTCTTGCTCAGCAGGTTTTGCGATTTCGGCAAGGTAAAACAGATTTCCCAAATTTTGTTCTGAACAACTATGGAGAAGTGATATTATCAGTTCAACGGCAATTGACATAAGTTCTTTGTTTTCATTACAAGCTTCAGTTGCGTTTTCTGTTAAGTATATACCGTCTCTGGGTTCTGTCGGGTTAAATCTTTTACTGTTGATAACAAAAGGCAGAGGAATGCATTCTGAACCCACCAAGGGGAATTCACAGAATAATCGGGGGAGTGATTCAGGTAACTTTTTAACGCAAAATTTCCCTTCATCATCTTTTTCGAGTTCTATAGATACATTTACATCCCCTTCAGAGACAATTGCAATATGTCTGAAAATTCTATTTCCGTTCTGATTTTCTATAATATTATGGATTTTTATACCGCCAAGTTCCTGAATTCCGTTTCTTTCAAATTTAAGATTTTTGTGAGGGATTGTTACAGAGTTTATTGCCGGAACAAAAACCATAGTGAAAGGGAGAGAAATTTCGAGGTCATTAATTCCTTCTTCTGCGAATTTGTAAGAACTATCGTTAAGATGATAGGTAAACGAAGTGTTTAAAGCTTCCGGGATAAAAGTATCAATTGAAGGGTTGTCTAAAATACCTAACCGGTCATTTTGTGCTTTTTCTACCTTTGTTTCCATTTCTAAAGGGGTTTTTGCATCTCTATCTAACAAAATGTTAAATTTTCTAGAATCTCTCTCATCTATCGTTAATATTCCGTTAATAGAAACGGTTTTAGAGAGTAAATGAGTGCTTAAAAACCCGGTACCAAATTTTCCTGTGGTTTCGGAATCGCTCGAACGGTCTTTTGTTGAAACTTGATTAACGAGAAAGGTTATCTGGTCAATATCGAAATTCATACCGTTATGGCTAAAAATTAATTCCTTAGTAGTTTCATTTAAATTTATCTGTACAGCAACACCATTTGAATTTATCTTTAAATCTTTAGCATTTTGGATAAGCTCCCAAACCCATCTTCTTTTGGAATTGTAGTTCTGATTATTTTCAAGTTTAGTAATTGCATCAAGAATTTTATTAGCAGTTTGCCTTTTATTAGCTTTATCGCTTGACTCAAGCAGTCTCTTCATTAAATGACTTTTAGAGTTTATCGAATTGTTATTCTCGAAATTTGAATTGTTGTTGTTATTTGCTTCCATGTTTTGCATTGTACTATCATATCCTTAATAAAAGTTGTTAATATTTTGTGTATAATCAAGTAGAGTGCAATTAAATTAAAATTTCCGGGCGTTTACTTAAAAAAGATTTCTTTTTTTGATTTTTTCTTAAAAACTGCAAAAAAGGAAGGGTGAAGGAAAACAATACCGGAAAAAGGAGGTAACTAAAACTCTATTAGATAAAACAAAAGGAAGTAATGACTAAAAACAGACTATACATTTTCTCAAACACAATTCTCAAACAGAAGGATAAAAGTATTTATTTGGAAAGTAGTGAAGAATTGCCCGAAGATTCATTGTTTGAGGGTGAGATAATGCTGGGTAGCGGTGCAGAAGAATTAAAAGGGGAAAACAAAAAACATATACCGGTTGAAGCAGTTGATTCAATCTTAACATTTGGCACTGTAAACTTCAACAGCCGCTTTTTATATTTTTTGTCAAGAAATGAAATACCATTGCACATATTTACATACAGTGGGGGATATAGCGGTTCTTTTATGCCTTCAAGCAGATATGTGGCGGGAAAAATATTTATTAGTCAATCAACTCATTTTTTGGATATGGAAAAGCGTTTATTTATTGCTAAACAATTTACACTTGCAGCTTCAAAGAATTCGCTTAGTAACATGAAATATCATAACAGAAGGCATATAGATCTTTCCGTATTTATAGAACCTGTTGAAGAACTCACCCTGAAAATGGAAAATGCCGGCAGCATTCAAGAATTGATGGGATATGAAGGACAAATTAAAAAGAACTACTATTGTGCGTGGAGGTATATACTAAGAAATCCGCATACCTTTACTTCTAGAGTTAAAAATCCCCCCGATAATTTAATTAACTCACTAATCTCTTATGGCAATATGATTGTTTATTCTGCTTGTCTTGACCAGATATACCAAACTAGATTATACCCTGAAATTGGTTTTCTTCATGAAGCAGGAGATTCAAAGCTATCGTTAAGCTACGATATTGCCGAAATATTTAAACCACTTATTACTGACAGGGTAATTTTTAAGGTGATCAATAAAGGAATAATAACCGAAAACGATTGTTTTGTTAAAGATAACAAGTGTATAATTAAAAAAGAGGCTAAGAAAAAGTTTGTAGAAGAATTTGAAATAAAATTTAGAAGCACATTAACTCCCGAAGGAGAAAATAGAAGTAGAAGTTATTGTAGCCTAATAAGACAAGAGTGTTATAAACTTATTGAGCATCTTGAGGGAATAAATCAATATGAATCATATATATCGAGGTGGTAAATGTTCTATATAGTATGTTATGACATCAGTACAAAGAAAAACTTGCCAAAGGTTTTGAAAACATGCCGTAAATATTTAACTTGGGTTCAGAAATCAGTATTTGAAGGAGAGTTAACAGAATCATCAATGACTTCTTTAAAAAGAGAGCTGAAAGGAATAATTGACAAAAAAAAGGATCTTATCTTTTTTTATGAAATCAGAACCAAAGCCGTTGTAGAAAAGCATGTTATGGGGAAAGAAAAAAACGAAAATTCGTTCATAATTATTTAAATTTGTCGATGTGAAAAAAATAATTAATTTTAGTTGTGAAAAATGGCACAGGAATCAGTTTTTGAAGTTTAATCAAATAAAAAGAGAGAATCGACGAAACAGCGATTTTACGCGATTTTTGAAAGAAAAGTATCGATTCCGGTTCATTTTAGACTAATCTAATCCGCCTATTGTAGTATTGAGACGTTTCTGAATTTCTTCCATTAAATCAATAACTTCTTAATCTAATCCGCCTATTGTAGTATTGAGACCCATCCATTCTTCGTAGGCAGCTTCTGCTTCGTAGTCA
>JACSRR010000430.1 GCA_014879635.1 Ignavibacteriaceae bacterium
TCAAAATGAATGATTGTAATTTAATAAATATTAAATAAAATAATTGTTACATTTTTCATTCATATAGATGGGAGGTGAAAAAGGGCTGTCTTACTTTTTATTGGCGATTTTTTGGTAGTTATAATAGCCGCTTTTCATTTGATTTTAGTTAATTTGCTATCCTTGCAGATAAAAAATAATTACTCTGCCTCTGATTAGGAACTTTAAACAATTTGTTAACATTTAAATTAAATATTCACTAAATACTGGTTAAAATGAAATTATTAACATTTCTGACACTTTTGTTTGCAACAATTTTAATAAAAGCCGACCCCCCTCTAAAAACCGCCTTGGATAAAATTGACGAACAAGGCTTGGTTAAACATATCAAAATTCTCTCTTCAGATGAGTTTCTTGGCAGGGCACCCGCTCATGAGGGAGAGGAGAAAACTCTCGAATATTTGACGGGTCAATTCCAAAAATTAGGGCTAAAGCCCGGAAACGGTGATAGTTACCTTCAACCTTTCGATTTAGTTGAAGTTCATTCTAAACCATTAGAGATTATGGAAGTGAAGGGGGAAAAAGGTTCCGTAAAATTAAATTGGGCTGAAGAGTTTGTTGCTCAATCAAGCCATTTAACAAATTTAGTGGAATATAAAGATGTTGAAATAGTTTTTGCCGGTTACGGTATCACAGCCCCTGAATATAATTGGTTTGATTATGGTAATATTGATGTTAAAGGTAAAGTTGTAGTTGTAATGGTTAATGACCCCGGGTATCATACTAAAAATACGGAACTCTTTACCGGTAATGCTATGACTTATTACGGTAGATGGACTTATAAATACGAAGAAGCTGCAAGACAAGGTGCAGCAGGTCTTTTTATTGTTCATGAAGACGGTGCAGCTTCTTACCCTTGGGCTGTTGTTAGAAATGGTTGGACGGGAGAAGAATTCTACAAAGAATCAACAGACAGCAATTTTTCCCGCGCAAAGGTTAACGGTTGGATAAATCTTGCTAAAGCTAAGGAAATTTTTTCGCTCGCAGGATATGATTTTGACGAAGAGCTAAAAAAAGCCTCTTTGGGATCTTACAAGGGGTTAAATCTAAACCTAAAAACTTCTATGAGAATAGAAAACAAATTCAGCAATGTTGTAACTAACAATGTAATAGGGTATATTCCCGGCGAAAAAAGACCCGAAGAATATATTTTTTATATGGGGCATTGGGATCATCTTGGTATTGATCTTTCGCTTGAAGGCGACCAAATTTACAACGGCGCAAGAGATAACGCTTCCGGTATTGCCGCCTTGCTTGAAATTGCCGAAGCTTTTCAGAGTTTGGATAAAAAGCCTGAAAGATCGATTGTATTTTTAGCAGTGGGGGCTGAAGAAAGAGGATTACTTGGGAGTGCGTATTATGTTGCTAATCCAATTTTTCCGCTTAGTAAAACCGTTGCCGCAATTAATATGGACGGCTTAAACATATTTGGACCAATGAATGATGTTCATATTGTCGGATATGGGCAATCCGGTCTTGATAATTATGTGAAAAATGCTGCATCCGAAATGGGTAAAATAGTTAAACCGGAATCTAACCCTGAAGCCGGCATTTATTACCGTTCTGATCATTTCAGTTTTGCTCACGGAGGCGTACCCGCAATTTATTTGAAACACGGCAATGATCATAAAGAACTTGGCGAAGAAAAGACAAAAAAAATTGTTGCCGAGTGGACAAAGAACCTCTACCATAAAGTCGGTGATGAATACGATGCAGAAACTTGGGATTTAAGAGGTATGGTTGAAGAAGTTAGAATGCTTTTTAGAATTGGTTACCAACTCTCAAAAGAAGATACTTTCCCGCAGTGGAGTGAAAAATCTGAATTTAGGAAAATTAGAGAGAAAAGTTTAGCTGATAAAAATTAATGTTTAGTTTGATTTCTGTAATGCCCGTTTTAACCGGGCATTATGGAAACTTCAATACACCGGCCACTTCACTCTGCAAACATGTTTTCTAATTCGTCTCTATCAGAGGTTTTTGAGAGAGCAAGCATTAATTTAACCCTTGCTTTTTGCCCGTTAAGATATTCCGCAAAAATTACGCCGAGTTTTTTTAACCACTTTCCTGCACCGGGATACCCGTAAATATCAAGCGTTTCACCTGCGGGGCATCTTGAAACAAGTACAACAGGTATTCCTTTATCAATTACATATTTAATTCCTTCATAAGCAGCAGGCGGAACATTACCAACTCCTAATGCTTCAACAATTAAACCCTTTGTACCGCTATCGGCAGAAAATTTGAAAAATTTATCGTCTATACCTGCATAACATTTAATTAGATCAACATGCGGATTTATCCCTTTAACATCCAATTTTTCTAATTTGTGAGGTAGTCGGTTCAGAATTACTCTTCCGTTATCAACAAATCCGAGGAATCCAAAATCTAAGCTTGCAAAAGTTTCTAAATCTTCGGTGTGAATTTTTGTAACTTCGCTTGCGGCGTTAATTTCGCCGTTCAAACAAACCAAGACTCCGATGTTTTTGCAATTATCACTCAAACAAACGCTTATGGAATCGAGCAAGTTTTGGGGACCGTCCCAATCAAAATCGGAGCTATTCTTCATTGAACCGGTAATTACAACGGGAATTGAAGTTTTAAGAGTAAGATCTAAAAGATATGCGGTTTCTTCGAGGGTATCTGTACCGTGAGTTACAATAACGCCGTCAAAATGTTTTGAATCGATGAGAGATTGAATTCTTTCGGATAATTGAAGCATAAGTTCCGGTGTGATATGCGGACCGGGATACCTTCCGAAGTCAAAATATTCGATTTCGGCAATTGAATCTAATCCGGGAATCATTTTAATTAATTCTTTTCCTGACAGGTGAGGAACAGCCCCGCCCGAAACAGAATCAACTTTCATTGAAATTGTGCCGCCGGTAAATACCATCAAAAGTTTCTTCATAAATAAAGCCACAAAAATTAATTATATTTGAATGTTAAATTAATAAAAAATTTTACCCTGAGCGTTATAAAGTCTCAGTGAAAATCCTTGTAACGGTTATTCCGCTACACGGAGCGAAAATATATTAGGAGTATTGTTATGTTACATGTAGTAGATGTTGAATTAACCCCAAATCCACACGCAATTAAATTCATTTTAAATCAGAAATTACTTCATTTTACTTCAAGACAGTTTAGTACACCCGAAGAAGCTCAAAATGATCCTCTAGCAAAGGGTGTTTTTGAACTTGAAGGAGTACAAAGTGTTTTTTATACTGATAAATTTGTTACCGTTGAAAAGAAACCCGATATCAGTTGGGGCAAAATTCAAAGACCGTTTATTATATTTTTAAGCAAATTTGATAATTCATTGATACCCGAAGAAAGTATGCCCGAAGGTTTAGATGAAAATGCCGGTGAAATGTTAAGACAGATTTCAGACATTTTAAACAAAAAAGTAATTCCGGCTTTAGCTTATGACGGCGGCGGTTTAGAAATTATGGGATTAGAAGGAATGACACTCAAAGTGAAATATCAAGGTGCCTGCGGTAGCTGCCCTTCGGCTACAAGTGCAACTCTAAATGCAATTGAAAGTTTGTTAAGAAAAGATATTAACCCCGCTTTAGAGGTAATTCCCGTTCAATAAGTATTAAAAATACAACGAATTAAAGGGTGCAGAGACTTTCCTGCACCTTTTTTATTTTTCTCTTCCGGAAATTTTACAAATGTTTACCCCAAAAATAGAATAAAGGGGGCACCAACCCGTTACAACGCTGAATATGGGCAGAACTCCGAGCAAGGCAAACCAAGTTTGAAAATAGATACCCGCTCCCGTCAGAACTATAGAAATAAGAATTCTTACGATTTTGTCTTTAGAACCAACATTTTTTACCAAGTTAACCTCAGTTAAAGAACAGGGAAAATCAAATTAAAAAACTATTTGTGGGCAAAATCAAATTCTGAACATTTTAATAAATATTACCCGTTCAGAAGTGATGATTTATAAACAATCTTCCGTTTTAGTTAATTATTTCTTTTTCTCGTCAAGTTTACAAGTGTTAACACCAAAAAGTGTGTAAGCACCGCAAAATCCGACTAATGCGGTTGCAATAGGAACAAGCCCTAACACACCCCACCATGATTGAAAATATAAACCTGCCGCAATTATTATTATTCCGAGCCCGTATCTTACAATTTTATCAGTTGAACCAACATTCTTTACCATTATATCTTTCCTTTATTAAATAAAAATAATTTTTCATAAATAAGATGTAAAGAAATAAACAAAGATTCGAACTATTTAGTTTAATGCCTCAAAAATCAAAACTGTTTTTTTTGTA
>JACSRR010000217.1 GCA_014879635.1 Ignavibacteriaceae bacterium
TCCGTCGTCGGCAGCGTCAGATGTGTATAAGAGACAGGTATAGATATCGTACCCTCAGGTGATTTAATTACTTCATTTACTGCAACTTGGACAGACGACCAGTACAAAGAGAATGTGCCGGTAGCAAACGCTCTTACTCACATAGTACAAATTTGTTTCGATTTTATCAAATCTGAAATAAAAGAGAAAGGTGAAACTAACGAATTCAGAATTCAGCAATTAATTATGACTGAATTTGAAAAAAGGGGTTATTTCACAGATCATTCTCCTATAGTAGCAGTTAATGCAAACAGTGCAAACCCCCACTACTCTCCGGATGCTGAAAACTTTGCGCCTATTAAAGAAGGTGATTTTGTGCTTATTGATTTGTGGGCAAAGGTTGATGCAGATGACGGCGTTTGGAGCGATATTACTTGGACGGGCTTTGTGGGTGAAACTATCCCCGATAAATATACTAAAATATTTAACATTGTTAGAGATGCCCGTGATGCCGCTTTTAATTTGGTAACCGAAAGATTTGATAAGAAAAAACCCGTCTTCGGTTTTGAATTAGACCAAGTAGCAAGAGATGTTATTGCTAAAGCAGGTTACGCTAATTATTTTATTCATAGAACGGGACATTCAATCACAACCGAGCTACACGGTAGTGGTCCCCACTTAGATAATTTTGAAACCAAAGACGAAAGACAGGTTCTGCCTGCAACTTCGTTTTCAATTGAGCCCGGTATTTATCTAACCGGTGATTTTGGCGTAAGAAGCGAAATTGATGTTTATATACATCCTGACGGCAAAGTTGAACAAACCGGCGGTAAAAGACAGATGGAACTTGTTGCAATTCTTTCTTAATTGTTAATCAGAAACAAACTTGTTTAAACTAAAAAAGGCAGCCTTATGAGCTGCCTTTTTTTGTGCTTAATTTTTTAATATTTCTTATACTCTTCTAAGATATATTCCGAAACTGCCCTTGCCTCTTTCGGTTTTAATCCTTGAGCCGGCATGGATGGATACTCAGGGTTTACTTTAACAGGATTATTAATATATTTAATTAATCCTTTAATATCACCTTCATATTTCGGCAAAGTTTCATTGTAAGGTGGTCCAACCATTTTTTGGTCAAATTTATGACATGCTGCGCATCTTAAGTTAAAAATATCTGCACCAGAAAGTACTTCAGCGCCATCTGCTGTTGCTTCTGCTTGAATTAATGCATCATAATTTGTGGCTAATAGTAAAGAATGTTCTTTAGTACCTGAATTTATAGCCATTTGGTCAGAAATGATTAAAACCACAACCGCAAATAAAAGCGTCATAAAAGTCCAACCTGCAAATTTCAAGTGAACTCTTTTAATCATGTCATAAACAAAGTGATAAACAGCAAAAACGAATAAAAGACCAATGAATGTAAAAATAAATCCCGTTGTTGAAAGTGATGATACAGGTAATGCAATTACATGAAGCATTACAAACACAGGAATGCTCAACGAACCCCAAATAGTTACTTTCAAGGCTGATTCTTTTATCAATGCAGCGTAATCTTCACCTAAATTTTCTTTTCCGCCTTCCCAATAAAAATATGCGAATAAAATATAACCGCCGGTTAAAGCAAATGAACTACCAATAAAATAGAGCCATTTAATAAAAATTGAAGATGAAATAAAAATATGTAAAATGCTTTTTGATGCAGCCCATTCATTAGGGAAAGCGGCTAAGGTGATTGCACCTGTAAAGAAATAACTTCCGGTAATTAATAATATTAAACTCCAAAGGCCAGATTTTTTACTTACTGCTTCCGAATTTTCTGATACAGATTCAAATTCTTCTTTTATCTCATCTTCTGAGTTTTTCAAAGTGAGCTTACTGAACAAAGAACTGAATTGGAATGAATAACGATATGTATAGACTAAAATTACACCCGGTACGATAAAAAATAATGCAATTAAGAGGTAAGCAGTTGACGCCATTTTTAAATTATGAAGTAATTGGCTATAGATCAATAATAGTGTAAGTATTGGTACTATACCCAAAAAGAGACCGGCTTTTTTATTAACTGCTATTAATTCGATAATTTCACGGGCAAATCTAAAATAAATTTGTTCTTTAGTATTAGTCCCTTTTTTTCTGAAAAATACCGACAAAGTAGTTCCGCCTATCAACAAACCGAGAAACGGAATAAAAAGAAACATTACTATCATGCTCATGAAATGCAGCAGTTGAATATGTTCTTTAGATTGCGGTAAAACTAAACTGTCTAAAAATTCCATTTGAAAATCATCCTTAATGAATTATGTGTAGAGTTTATCAAACGATATAATTAACACTAATAATAAAATATAAAAGTTTACTGAAATAAAAGTTTTCCGGAAAACCGGTGTATCAATTTCATTTTTTAAGAGTGCAAATGAATAAATTATTAAAATTAATGCTGCACCCAAAATTATATATGAGGTAATAGCATTATGAATCATACCAAAAACCGGAAACATTATACCGCTAAAAGCAGTGGCTACTATCCAGGTAAATGTAATTCTTGAAAGTTGATTTTTACTGAACTTTTCTAACACTGTCGGTAATCCGGAGTTCATATAATCTCTATTAAGAAAAAGAATCAACAACCAAAAATGCGGTATTTGCCAAATAAAGAAGAAAAAAGCTAATAATAAACTACCTGAGTCTAAAATGTTACCACCTGCAGCCACCCAACCGGCAACGGGAGGAATTGAACCAATAACCGACCCCGGAATCACAGCAAAGGCGCTCTTTCTTTTTAATGGCGTATAAATTACATTATACCATATCAAAGCAGTGTAACCCAACAATAATACGGTAATATTTCCGTTGATTATTAATACTAAACTTCCTGCAATTATAAGAGCAATTACCGTAAAAATAACTTCATTAACAGACATTGTACCTGATGGCAACGGTCTTGATTTTGTGCGTTTCATCAGGATATCGATATCCTTTTCCTGCAAGTGATTTATAGCAGCCGAAGCACAAGCTAAGATAAATATTCCGAGAACAGGTAAAATTATCCCTGAATCAATTACCCCTTTCTGCAATAAGTAGCCGAAAGCAGTTGTTATTGAAACTAATGCTGTAATTCTGATTTTGAATAAATCCAAAATCATAGAAGTTACCGGTGTAGAAGTTCTATTAATTGTTAGGTTTTCCGTTTGTTGTATCCGCTTGTATTAATGGTTCAGTTTCGTCAACAACAGGTGCAGTCATAAGAGCAATCCAGGTGTCATAATCTTTCTGCTCCATTACAACTACCTTTGTGTACATATTCCAATGATCAGTTCCGCAATACTCTGCACAAGCAATATCAAAACTGCCAATTTGATCCGGTTGAAACCAGATAGAATTATTCTTATTTGGTAAAACATCTCTTTTAAATCTAAAGACGGGAACATAAAAACTATGATTCACATCTAATGAAACCAAATCCAATTTAACGGGTTTATTTACAGGAACATAGAGAGTATCTGTCTTTATTCCGTTTTCATATTCAAAATTCCATTTCCACATTTGCCCGGTAACTGTAACAACCATAGAATTTTCAGGCGGAGTTGCAGAAATTTCATAACCGAGATACCCGTACCAAAACATACCGCCCACCAAAATAAGAGGGATCACAGTCCAAAGAACTTCTAGGGTCATGTTACCTTCAATATTAGTAGCTTTTGGGTTCCTTTTAGCGCTATATTTCCAAACAAAATACAACATTAAAAAAGTAACGACAATTAATAATACTGTTGAAATAGCAACAATAAAGTAAAAAGCATTATTAACGCTATCAACATAATTTGTTTCGTTAAACATCTTTAGTTACCCTCCAAAAAAGTATAATCTGCAAATAGTAGTATGAGAGAAACTCCAAGGAAAAACAAGGATGTATAAACGAAAAGCCAGAACATTTTTTTCTCATGTTTAAGATGCATAAAATACTCAAGTACTAAATAAGATTTAACCGATGCCACTGTTAATGCAGTAATAACCGTTAAATTACCGAAATTAATACCGGCTACTGCTACAGTTAAACCTGTTAAGATTAAGAGTGCAACCCAAATAAGTATATAAATACCATACGAGGGCTTATGAGCATGTGCATTTTCATTATGGGAATCGTGTGAACTCATTATAATTCCTAAGCAATTAAGTAAAATAGAGGGAAAAGGAAAATCCAGATAATATCAACTAAGTGCCAATACAAACCGGCTGATTCTAATCTAACATATTTATCTGAATTAACTTTATTTTTAATTGTTTCGTAAGTCATATAGCCTATTAGTAACACACCGATAACAACATGGAGACCGTGAAGACCGGTCATAACATAATAAAGTCCGAAAAATAGAATCTCACCTGAGCTCTTTTCAAGCAATGTTTCTGAACCCGGGTAAATTCCGTGACTAAATTTTGCAGACCACTCAAAATATTTATTCACCATAAACCCTAAAGCAAAAAAGATGGTGATTATTTGGAAGAAGATTGAAAGCAACTTCTGCCCCTTTTGAATAGCTACAATAGATAGTACTATAGTGAGAGAGCTTGTAAGCAGAATAATGGTATTTAATGCTCCAAACATTGAGTTAAGTTCTCTTGCTGCAGCGTGAAATTCTTCGTAATGAATAAATTTGTAAACAGCAAAAACAAGGAACATTCCGCCGAACAATATAAGCTCGGTGAACAGAAATAACCACATCCCAAGACGGGAACCCTCATCATCCCTGTGTAAATGCGGATCTGCTATTGGTGTAGCCGTCGTACTACTCACTGTACAACCTCCTCTTCAACTTTTTTTTCTGATTCATCATTTTGTTTGTATTCGTAAGGTCCTGCATGAACCTCCGGTGTAAATTCAAAATTGAAAACATAAGGAGGAGTAGGACACTTCCATTCTAAAGTTTCTCCACCCCAATAGTTTTCTTTAGTAACTTTTTCGCCTGATTTAAGTGCTTTTAACAAGTTGATAAACATTATCAACAATCCTATGATTAATATCCACGAACCTATAGTAGAAATTAAATGATAAATATGATACTCAGGTAAATAATCATAGTATCTTCTCGGCATTCCTAACCAACCCATAACAAACATCGGGAAATAAAGAACATTAAAGCCAACAAACAAAGTCCAAAATCCTACTATAGATACTTTTTTGTTGTACATTCTTCCGAACATTTTGGGCCACCAATAGTGCATAGCCGTGAAAATACCGAAACCGGTTCCGCCAAACATTACATAGTGGAAATGTGCTACAATAAACGAAGTATCGTGAATGTGCAAGTTTACGGATAAAGCACCCTGAATTAATCCGGTGAATCCGCCAATTGAAAATAAAAATATGAAGGCAAGAGCGTAATAAAGAGGCGGTTCAACAACAATTGATCCTTTATAAAGTGTTGATACCCAGTTAAAAACTTTTACAGCACTCGGAATAGCAACTAAAAATGTAAGAACTGAGAATACTATCATTGCAACGCCGCTCATACCTACTGTGAACATGTGATGTGCCCAAACTAATGAGCCAAACAATGCTATTCCTACCGAAGAAAAGGCAATAAACTTGTATCCGAATATCGTTCTCCTCGCAAAAACCGGTATAACCTCCGAAATTACTCCCATTGCAGGAATAATCATAATATAAACAGCCGGGTGTGAATAAATCCAGAATAAGTGCTGATATAAAACGGGGTCACCGCCCAAACTCGGGTCAAAGATACCTACTGAAAATAATCTCTCAAATGTTACTAATAAAAGAGTAATACCAATTATCGGTGTTGCGAGAACTTGAATCCAAGCAGTGGAATATAGCGCCCAGATAAACAAAGGTAATCTAAAAAATGTCATTCCTTTAGCACGCAACCTGTGAACGGTTACAACAAAATTTAACCCGGTGAGAATGGATGAAAAACCCAAAATAAATGCCGCCATCAAAGCGGGAATCACATTTGTTGATGTTCTAACACTATATGGGATATAGAAAGTCCAACCGGTGTCAGGTGCACCGCCCGGCATAATAATTGAGGTGATAGCCAATAAACCACCAATTACAAATAGCCACCATGATAGCAGATTTAACCGCGGAAACGCCACATCTGCCGCACCAATCATTATGGGCAAAAAGAAGTTTCCGAACACAGCCGGTAAACCGGGAATAATGAACAGAAAGATCATTATCACCCCGTGCAGTGTAAAAATTGAATTATAGGTTTGCGGATCCATAATTGTTCTGTCAGGGGCAATTAATTCTAACCTCATCAAAAAGCCGAAAGTTACGCCGACCGCAAAAAATATCATCATAGAAATAAGATATAATATTCCTATTCTCTTATGGTCAACAGAAAGAATCCAGCCTAATATTCCTTTCCTTCCGCCTTGATAGTCAAAAAAACTGACATTAACATTTGCAGTAGATGATGCCATTTAAACCTTCCTCGCACTTTCTTTTTTAGTTTTAACTACTAAGAAAACTGTCAATAGAATAGCTCCTAATATTATGAGTGTTCCAAATATTCTTGTTGTATTAAGTACATAAGTTTCCCCTTGCGGGTCATAATTAAAGCAGAATTTTAGTACTTTAGCAATAGTGGGGGCAATTTTACCCTCAGTTGCCTCGTAAACTGCCATTTTAATATCAAAAGGTAAAAATCTTGGTCCAATGATATAACGGGTAATTTTACCGTCTTTTCCTGTTACCATAATTACTGCGGGGTGAACAATTTGGTCACCAAATTTTTTATATGTAATACCTGCAGCTTGAGTAATCAACTTTACGGTTGCACTATCACCGGTTAAAAAGTGCCAACTATCATCAGGCAGTCCGGTTCTTCCTGTTTGAATTACTTGCGTTTTTTTAGTAGCAGCATCACTAAAGGATTCTGTATAATCAATTGAAATACTGATTATTTGATAATCCCTTCCGGGTGCTAAATCAACCTTAGTAACTTGTGATGCAACCTCAGCCAACAATGGCGAACAGATTGTTGGGCATTTATAATAAACAAACATAAAAATTGTAGGCTTGTTTACTAAATCCCTGAGTGAAACTTCATTCCCTTTCTCATTAACAAACTTCAAATCTAATGGGAGAAAGGTTCCCAATTTTGAATCATCTAATCCAACATCTTCTTTCTCTTCTTTTCCGGGATTTCCCGGTAAGAGAAGTGACGACATCAAAACTATATATATTAATATTTTAAGCATTTTTTTATAATTTAATTGTGAATAACTATATATTCAAACCTTTTAGGTATGTAAATAGTTTTTCAATCTCTTTATCAGACAGTGTAAAAAATTGTGCTCTAAAACCGTTTGTTACGGGATAAGCCTCAACAACACTTTTAAAAGACTTGACATCTTTATTCCAACCGGTTGAATTTTCTAAAGTTGTAAGTGCCCTGCTTAAGTTATTTGTAACCGAACGCAGTAAAACTGCAGCTTCTGATGTATCTGCTTCAACTTTTTTAATAGCATCTGTTGTTTTCATTGAAATTTGAGCATAAGATGCCGAAAACATTTTAATTGCTCCTTCAGTTGGTATAGTACCGGGTACAAAAGTACCTAGTGAAAGTTGGTATGTTTCATCAATATCTAAAACTTCGGCATCTGTAATTGCAGGAGGGTTTTCCATTAGATTTTCTCTAATGTAAAAAATGATTCCTAATCTCTCTTCAGGTGAAATATTATCATAAGCGGGCATACCGTTTGCTGCTATTCCGTTCTGAAGAGTTAAGTACATACCTGATAAATTGTTTCCGTTTTTCCAACCCTCTAAATCGTGAAAGTTTCTTGGTTTTGGATTTAACGCTGCGCCTGCTACACCGTTACCTCTTCCTTCATCGCCATGACAAGATGCACAAACAGTAGCATAAGTAGCTTTCCCTTTTTCTATCATCTCGGGAGTAGCCATTCTAATAATTTCTACCGGAATTGCTGCAGCAACCGAGGGGAGTTTTACGGGTAAATCAGTTGCAGTTGAATCCGGTAATAAAGCCGGTAAACTGTTCTGATAAAAATATCCAACATTTTGAACATAGAAAACCCCGATCACTATTAATACCAATAAGAAATACGGGTAAGCAGGTGCCAAAAAAGTTAACGGGTTTTTCATCAAACTGCTTTCATTTTTCTGATTTTCGGTCATAATTTCTTATCCGTAAAGTTAAATTCTAAAATTAATTCCGCGTTGTAATTTTGGATCACCAACGGGAATGATATTGAACTTCTTATAATTCATTGCAAAAACAACAATCATTAAACCGACTGCCGCAATAGGAAAGCCAATCTCAAATATTGCATAAAATCCGCTTTTATCGGAGTGCATTTGAGGCATTGCTAACCAATAAATGTCTAATAAATGCGCAACCAGTATCCAAATCGAGATAAATTTTAACCTCTTAGGGTCCATTTTTGCAGGTTGCGGTAGTAATACTATATATGGTACAATAAAATGTACAATAATTAGCAATAATGAAATCACTACCCAGTAACCTTCCCAACGGGCTAAAAACCAGAAAGTTTCTTCAGGAAGATTTGCATACCAAATCAACATATATTGAGAAAACGCTATATATGCCCAGAAATTCACAAATCCGAACAGAAGTGCGCCAAGACTGAATAAATGGTCATTTCTAAGTGCGGGATGTGCATAGCCTTTTTCCATCATCATCACAATAATTATTGTTACTGAAGCAAGTCCTGCTAAAACTGTACCTGAAAAAACATAAATTCCAAATATTGTTGAAAACCAATGTGGTTCTAAACTCATCAGAAAATCTACTGCAAATATTGATATTGTTATTGCAAACAATGGAATGAATGCCGCCGAAAATACAAGGTTTCTGTGAGATAGCTTTTGGTCTTTTGTTAAATCTTGTTTTCTCGAATTGCCGGTAACCATAAAATAATAAAGCGACCAAACTGCAAAAACAACAATCACTCTAATTATAAAAAAGGTAGTGTTCAAGTAAGGCTCTTTACCGGAAAGAAACGGATCATTTGCTACGGCTTCGGTATGAGTCCAATGAAAAAGCGAATGCATCGATAATAATATTGGCACAGAAAGCACCATAATAATAGGGAGAGCCGAGGCTAAAAACTCCATTATTCTTCTTATCGGTACGCTCCAAATCGCATTTGTTATATATTCTAATGATACCATAAACAAAGCACCGAGACTAACGGTGGTTACAAAAACGAACGCAATTAAATAGCTGAATATCATTCTATCAAAATCAAGCAACAATCCAATTACTCCGATTACAACACCGGCAATTAATAGTATTATACCGGTTTTTAACACAGACTCCGGAAGCGGTTTCTGAACAAATTCCATAGATTTATTTTCCATTAGCACTGAACTCCTTATTAAATCTATCGATATCACCTTCGGAGGCATTTTTAGCAAGTTGTAAAGCTCTAACATAATGAACCATAGCCCATCTCTCCTCGGCTGTAGTTTGATGTGCATAAGAAGGCATAACATTCTGCCCGTTAACAATTACATGGTAGATTAAACCGTCTGCCCAAGTTTTCAATTTTTCTGTATGAAGGCTCGGAGGATTCGGAAATTGTCCTCTCATTCTACTATCACCGTCACCATAATCACCGTGACAAGGCGAACAGAAAGTTAAATATTTTCTTTTACCTAACTGTAGTACTTTTTCATCAACCGGGAGCGGATTAGGCAATGGATTTTCCGGAAGAGTTACTCCTGTAAACTCGTAAGGAATAAACCCTCTTGCAACAGATCCTTTAACCGGCATTCTGTTAACTCTACCGTCTGAAAAGAAATCGCTTGAACTTTGAGGATTTCCTCTAAATTGATATTCCATCCAGTTGAAAGGAGGTAAATACATCGCTTTATTCAGTGAAACATAAGTACCGCCGGAAACTACAATAATAACACCCACTAATACAGAAATAAATCTTGGTGAAAACGGGTCGTAAGTTACTTTTTTTAAGTCATATACTAACTCAAGATTAGTACCGCCTAATGAAGTTAAAAATACCCTTATTTTGCTTTCATCAAATTTAGGGTCATCAGATTTAATAAAAACGCCGTACTTATCATTTGAAACAGCTTTCATATAGTTTGTTTCATTGAGTGGGTAGGCATTTACGGGAAACTTGAAATAAAAAGCAATCATACCAATTACGGTTGAAAGTGTTGCCAAAAGAACGGTAACTTCAAAAGTAACGGGAATAAAAGCCGGAAGGGCAAAATATGGTTTACCACCGATAATCATCGGATAGTTTACAGACATTGTCCAATACATAAATAGTAAGATAAAAGCTGCACCGCTCAAACCAAATACGAGCGTGATATAGCCTAATGTTGAAGGTTTTAATTTCATTGCATTATCCATTCCGTGAACCGGATATGGAGTATGCACATCAAAACTTTTATAGCCTTCTTTTACAACAGATTCAGTAGCATGAATTATTTTATCGGGTGAATCAAATAAAGCTGCTAAGCCGTATATTTTATCGGTTCTTTCCATTAATGACTCCCATGATGAGTAGGTTGAGCTCCGTCAGCAACAGCCTTAATTTCAGAAATTGAAACTGAGGGCAGAGTTTTAACGAAGAGAAGAACTAAAGTGAAAAAGAGACCAAAACTTCCGATTAATATTCCAAAATCGTAGAGTGTCGGTGTATAATAACCCCAGCTTGAAGGTAAATAATCTCTGTGAAGTGAGGTTACAGTAATTACAAATCTTTCAAACCACATACCAACATTAACAAAAATCACGACAACTAACATAACAGGAATAGATCTTCTAAATTTTCTAAACCAGAATAACTGCGGGAAAACCACATTACAGGTTACCATTATCCAATATGCCCATGCGTAAGGTCCAAAAGCTCTGTTGATAAAAACGAACTGTTCAAACTGAACACCGCTATACCAAGCCATAAAAAATTCCATACCGTAAGCATACCCAACCATCATACCGGTAGCCAGAATAATTCTGTTCATTTTATCAAGGTGATCAAGGGTAATAAGCTGCTCCATATCGAAAATTTTTCTTACGAAAATTAAGACGGTAACAACCATTGCAAAACCGCTGAAAATAGCACCCGCAACAAAGTATGGTGGGAAAATAGTGGTATGCCATCCGGGCATGATTGAAACTGCAAAGTCAAACGAAACTATGGTGTGTACAGAAAGTACTAACGGAGTTGCAAAACCTGCTAATAGTGTGTATGCTTTCTCATAATGTTGCCAATTCCTGTGAGAATTTCTCCAACCCAATGAGAATACCGTATAAAATACTTTCTTAATTTTGGATGAAGTTCTGTCTCTCAAGACTGCAAAGTCAGGAATTAAACCTACATACCAAAAAACTAACGAAACAGTAAAATATGTTGAAACTGCAAAAACATCCCACAGTAAGGGGGAAGTAAAATTAACCCAAAGGTTATGTTGATTAGGATAAGGCATTAAATAACCGGCTAACCAAAACCTACCTGTGTGAATAATTGGGAAAATAGCCGCACAGATAACCGCAAAAATTGTCATTGCTTCGGCAAACCGTGCAATTGCAGTACGCCACTTTTGTCTCAACAGAAACAATATAGCTGAAATAAGAGTACCTGCGTGACCAATACCGACCCAAAATACAAAGTTAACAATCGGGAATGCCCAACCCACAGGTTGATTGTTACCCCAAAGACCAACTCCGTAATAAAAAGAAATCAAAAGTGCCGTAGCACCAATTAACAATAATGACAGTGTAATACTTAACGCAATAAAATATTTTTTATTCGGTTTTGTATCAAGAGGTTTAGCAATTATTTCCTCTATCTGCGCTAAAGTTAGCCTCCCTTCAATTAGAGGCATTTCTTTTGTTAAATCAACATTCACTTACGCGCCCTCCGGTTGAGTATTTCTAAGTTTTGCTAAGTATGCAATATTTGGCTTCACATTAATTTCCTCTAATAAGAAATATGCTAAATTATGTTCATGATCTTTTGCAAATTCAGATTCTTTATTGTTTTGGTCGCCAAAGGTGATAGCATTTGCCGGACAAGCATCTTGGCAAGCAGTTTTAACATCTGCTCCGCTAACCGGTCTGCCTTGTACTTTTGCTTGACTTCTTGCTTGTTCAATTCTATGAACGCAGAATGTACATTTTTCCATAACCCCTCTTGACCTTACGGTAACCTCAGGATTATGTGCATAATTAACCGGCTCTTGATAATAATAACCTTTTGCAAAATGATCTCTAAAATCGTAGAAATTAAATCTTCTAACTTTATAAGGGCAGTTGTTTGAACAATATCTTGTTCCCACACAACGGTTGTAAACCATTTGATTTAACCCGTCGGGTGAGTGAGTTGTTGCAACAACGGGACAAACATTTTCACAAGGTGCTTTATCACAGTGCTGACACATCATAGGTTGAACCGAAGTAACAGGTTCATCAGGAGTGCCTGAATAATATCTATCTATTCTTAACCAATGCATTTCCCTTCCGGTAGCTACTTGGTCTTTACCGACAACAGGAATATTATTTTCAACATTACAAGCAACTACACATTGCCCGCAACCCACACATTTATTCAAATCGATATTCATGCCCCACTTAACATCTTTATACTCAAATATGGGGTACATACTAATTTGGCTGTGCTTTGGTCCTTCGTGTAAAAAGTTTGGATTTGCAATAAATCCGGCAACAGTTCCCTCTTTAATGATGTGGCGCTTTAAATGAGCATCCCTTATTAAAGTCTCGTCATAATTATAATGATCTTGAGAAGATGCTAATTCATATTTACCGGGAATTGGTGTAATTTTTACATTTTGATATACAAAAGGAGAAATTTTTGCTTCTTTAGACATTAACGAGATAGTATTAAACCCAATTGCTTGAGCAACCACCGGTGATTTAGTTCTTCCGTAACCTAAATCTATAGAAACGGTTTTATCTTCCATACCGGGCTGAATTAACACAGGAACATTTAATTTCCTTCCGTCAACATCAAGTTCAACCATTGAACCGGTTTTAATTCCTAACTCTTTTGCCGAATTGTATGATACAGAGAGGTAATTATCCCAAGTAATTTTGGAAACTGAATTGGGTAATTCTTGTAAAAAGCCGTTGTTTGCAAACCTTCCGTCATGAAGAGTGGGGCTGTGAGTAAGCAATAATGTAAATCCGTCAGAATTTACAGCTGAATTTTTAACATCTTTTCCGGAATCTTTTGAAAAAGTATATTTTATATCGGGAGCTCCGGTATCAACAATCACACCGTCGTGTAATGCCGCAAACCACCATTTATCAGGATTTGCACCGCCGGCAAAATAGAAACTCAACCAATAATTTTTCAAATAATCATGATAAGCAACGGCATCAAATTTAGTTATATCATCTTGCATCCAATTCAAGAGAATCGATTCTTTCTGTCTTGTATTGTACAAAGGTTCTATAACCGGTTGAATCAAACTCTTCACGCCTGATCTTGTTTGAGCATCTCCCCAGCTTTCAAAAGTATGATTTATCGGGAGGATATAATTTGAGCGGAAAGAAGATTCATTCTCTAATGTAGATAAACTTACAACAAGTCCAACATTTTTTAAAGCATCCTCAAAACCATAATCAGCAGTGAGGTGATATGCAGGGTTAGAATCATAGTTTATTAAAACTTTTACTTTACCTGATTTCATATCTTTAATTAATGATTCCCAATCACTTTTTGAAGCGGAACCTGACGAGAGCAAGTTTTCAGTTTTAGTATCATACAGAGCGGAATTACCTAACGCTTCATTTAACAGATTAACTAAAATATGAACCTGTTCTGAAGAAGTTTCACCCGCGTAAATTATAGATTTTCCTCTATTTGAAGCCAAATCTTTAACTAATTGCTTAAAAGCTTTAGCATCTTTAGAGTTATTTTCAAATAATTTTGAAGAATCATAAGCCGAAAAATCTACACTGCTAAATAAGTCAGAAGTAACCCCCTGTTTTGATAAATCCGAGATCAAAGACATTAAGAAATCATACTGTTTAGCAGTATTTAATTTAAGTCTATAATCAGAATTCATACCTGTAGTGGTCATCCTGCCTTCAACAGCGTATAATTTGTTCATTTTTTGAGCATTTTTAACATCTTTTCTATTTGCATGGGCTCTAATTTGTTCAACCGGATTTCCTTCGGCACCAAATAAATCAGCTTCAAGCGAAACCCAAACATCTGCGGCTTCCCATTTAATTATTGCAGGGGTAGAATTTTCGCCATAACATTTTCTCCAAGCGTTAACCCTTGATTGTCCTTCAAACAAGTCATAATAGTAAAATTTAACTCCGGGATATCTATCGGCAAAATCGCTATGAAGTCTAAGTGCAACGGGGGAAAAAACTCTGTGAGAAATAATAGCAGCTGTATTTCCGTTTAATTCTGACAATGCTTTTATAATTTGTTTATCAGCTTCAATCCAACTTATTTCATTATAAATACCGTTTCTATTAAATAAAGGGGACTTAATTCTTGAGGGGTCGTAAAGATCCATGATAGAACCTTGCCCTTTTTCACAAATTTTCCCTTTACTTATAGGGTGTTCGGGGTTACCGTCAACCTTAATTGGTCTTCCCTCTCTTGTTTTTATAAGAATACCGCATTGATTTTCACAACCGGTACAAGTAGAAGCATAATGATTAGGAACTCCTATTGTAATTTCTTCCGGTTTAGAATTATACGGCATTAACTTTCCTTTGTCACGATAATCAGTGCAACCTGCTGCTGCAAGAGCTGCTGAAGCACTCAACAAAGTTAGGAATTTTCTTCTCGAAATTCCGTTTAATGAGCTTGATGGGTCAAAATCGTCCTTTACTCCGGGTCTGAATTCATTGTAATGAGAGGGGTCTAAAACACCGTCATTCTGAAATTCTTCAATACTTTTCCAGTAAAGTTTTTCATTATTTGTGTCTTTATTATGCTCTGCCATTCTTCACACCTTCGGAATTTCTTTTAACTGATAGCGAGTTTTCTTTAATAACAATTTTACTTTTTGAACTCTTGCTCCCTAAAAAATTAAAAGGGATAAGTTTCATAAAATAGGCGCCTAAACCAAGCACTAAAAGGCTACCGAAAAAAGATTTTCTGTTTATTATTTTTTTTTCAGACATCTAAAATCTTACTCCTTTTATCTATGGCAAGCCCAACAATAGTCGGGTCCTTGTTTAACTTGTTTCAAATACGGCATTTTTTGCTCGGGATTTCTATGACAATCTAAGCAAGCACCCATTGTGAAGGGATTTACTTGTCCAACCTTTTCCATATTTTGGATGTCACCGTGACAGCTTTGGCACTGAATACCTGCAGTAATATGAGAACTGTGGTTAAAATATGCGTAATCGGGAATTCTGTGGATTCTGCTCCAAGGTATTGGTTTACCGGAATTATAATATTCTGTTAATCTGATAATATCGGGACGGTCAGTTCGGGCAACTGCGTGGCAATTCATACATAGTTGAGTAGAGGGAATGGTTGCAAATCGAGTAGTTTCAACTCCCGTATGACAATATTGGCAATCAATTTTCATATCTCCGGCGTGCAATTTGTGAGAAAAGTTGATTGGCTGATCAGGTGTGTAACCAACTCCGTCTCTCTCTGCTCTTGAAACATAGTAGGTTACTGCAAATGAAGCTAATGCCACAAATACAATAACCGGTATCCGAATACGCAAAAGATAATCAATAAAGCTGTTTGACATTTCTTACCTTTGTAATTCTTCTTTGGGTTGTAAAATATATGGATAAACCTTCTGTTGAGAGTTGAAACCCTCAGGCTTTAAATATGGTATTTTTTCAGGGACTGCGGGATAACCCGGATAGATATTTTCCAAATCTATAACAATAATTTCAAATAATTTCCTGAATTTTACATAAAATTTTTGTGTATATAATTTTCTAATACACCGTTTATTATCCCGTAAAAGGGAGAAAGGAAAATTTTTTCTAAAAACCTTTCAAACTTAACTAATTGTAAGGTAACTTCAAAAATTTGTGCGTCTAAATACGCCTACTTTTAACATTTTAATTAATTTACTTGATTACCCTGCCTAAAACATTATAAACCACAAAACCGATTACCAATGCAAATCCAATATAAAACAGTAAATTTAATATTGATTGCTTTGTTAATATCCATGTGGAGAGAAATCCGCGCCACCCGCAGTTATTGCACCGGTATATCTTGTAAAAGGTACCGTTTTTAATAACATTTTCGAAAAAATTTCTTGCCCTTGATCTTTTTAATGTATGGTGTGAAGCACAATTAGGACATTTAGAAAATGCCGCATCCCGTTTTATTATTACATCCCAAGTTCTTAATTTTTTTCTTTTTGCCATTATTTTCCGGTAATCCCGAGTAGTTTATTATATGTGATTCTATCATTTAATATTATTACTGCACTATTAAATTGCGCATCATTATTAAGTGAAAATTCTATTTTGACTTTAGTGCCTAATATTCTTCCGAGAATATCAGACTTTAACTCTGCTAGTATTGCGTCCTTATAAGGAGCAAAATTCGAAGAATTTATTGCTTCAATATCGTTTCTTAATGTGTTTAATTTGGGTACTAAATGTAAATAATTTTTATCATTTTCCAAGTTTACAATGTACTTTTCAAGCTGTTTAACTTCTTCTGACTCATATTTGTAATTTCGAGATTTCACAAATTTTAAGAACTCGTCAAATAATTCGTCATCTCCGGGTAAATTTGCAGTTTCTCCGCGCCCGGCTATAAACGCAGTAGCAAACTCAAAAAAGAATCCTTTAGCTAATAAATCTAACATTATTCCGGGCATTTTGGTCTGTTCAACGGTTGAATCGGGATTTATTCCGCCTGCAGAATATACAATTCTTTTGTTATCTGTAGTGAATGCACTTGCAATTACGCTATCAGAATTTGAAATTACCTTATTATTTTTTGAATAGTCTATTTTTTGAATACTTCTTCCGCTCGGTGTATAATATCTTGCTGTAGTAATTTTAATTGAAGTATTGTAAGAGAGTGGCGAAATTGTTTGAACTAATCCCTTTCCGAAAGATTTTGTACCTACTATTATTCCCCTGTCATGATCTTGAATTGCTCCTGCAACAATTTCTGACGCCGATGCCGAATTTTCATTTATCAGTACAACTAACGGAACATCCGGAAGCATAGCTTCTTCGGTTGTATAATATCGCTTAATTGAAGTTGAATCACGCCCTTTTGTGCTTACAATTAACTCCCCTTTTTTAATAAATTTATTTGATATTTCAACCGCTACATCAAGCAAACCACCCGGGTTACCCCTTAAATCGAGAATTAGACTTTTTATTTCTTTTTGTGATTTAAGTTCATTAATAGCATTTCTGAGCTCATTTCCGGCAGTTCTTGTAAATCCCGATAATCTGATGTAGGCATTATTGCTATTTTCAGGAACAAATCCGTAAAAAGTTACATTCTTAATCTGAATTTCTTCTCTGACTAAATTATATTCAATCGGGTTTTCAACACCGTGCCTTAGTATTTTTATTTTAACAAAAGTACCTGGCTCCCCTTTTACAAAAGAGGAAAGATCCTCATAATTTTTTGCGGAAAACTCTACGGAATCTACTGCAAATATTACATCTCCTGCTTTTATACCTTGTCTTTGTGCAGAATAACCGTCTATGACCTCAATTATAGTAACTTTGTCGTTTCTAACCCCTACCGATATACCCACCCCTCCGTATTTACCGTTGGTGATTAGTTCAATATCTTCCTGCCTTCTTTCATCCATAAAGGTAGTATAAGGGTCTAAAGATTGAAGCATTCCTCTTATTCCCGACCTTAAAAATTCTGACGGATTTATACCGTCAACATAATTAAAGGTGATTTCTTTGTAAACACGGGTGAAAATATCAATGTTTTTGGCAATTTCAAAATAGATGTCTTTTGTTGCAGCATAAAATCCGGAGAAAATTATCAGTATTAATAATACGCCGGCAATTTTTTTCACATTCTTTCGTTTCTTTAACATAAATACCTCTGGCTAATTTTTCACGCGCGATAAAACATTCATCTCATTCACAATTTCATTGTGAATTTCTTCAACACTCAAAGAACCGTTGATGAGTCTGAACCTCTTTTCGGATTTAGACAAGTATAAATAACCTTCTCTAACTTTTCTGAAAAACTCTAAATTGGCAGATTCTATCCGGTCTAACTTAGAAGCAGGCAATAAATCTTTTCTTTTTTGAGCTTCAACTTCATCAAGATCTAAGAAAAAAGTTAAATCAGGTATAACATCGCCTATTGCAAGCTCATTAATTTTACGAACTGTTTCTAAATCAACACCTCTACCATAACCTTGATAAGCCGTTGTTGAATCGTGAAATCTATCCGAAATAACGAAATAACCGGCATTTAACATTGGTTTAATTAATTCTCTAACTAATTGAGCACGGGATGCAGAAAAAAGAAATATTTCGGCTTCAGAGCACATTTCGTAGTAATTTTTATCTAAAAGCAATTCTCTGATTTTCTCTGAAATTGCCGTGCCGCCGGGTTCTCTCACTATATGAACCTTTTCTCCGGCACTTTTTAAATACTCCTCCAACAAACGGATTTGAGTAGTTTTTCCGCTAAAATCAATACCTTCAAAGGTTATGAACATTTTAATACTTTTTAATTATATATCTTATTCTGTTTGGTTTTACTTGCAAGATTTCGATGTTTGCAGGTACTTCAATTTGAGGTTGCAGACTACCGGTTGTGTCTGTTGCAATATCTTCATATTTTAGAAATATTTTTATTTCGGACGGATTTAGAGCAGCTAACTTTTCTATTCCACCTCTTAAAGCAAGTGTTATTTCATCCGGAATCAAAGAAATTGCCCTATCGTTAGGTACATTTAGCATTTCAATAGGTAAGTTTGCAAACTCTTTATCAGATATTTTTTGAACATCAAAATCAATTCTCACTAACCCTGTGTTAAACGTTACGCCCCTAATTAATTGTAATCTAAGATTTACCGAAGTTTTTTCTTTAAGTCCGTTTATAGTTCTAAATTCTGTGGCAACACTGTTTATTTTTGATATTATTGATTCAGAACCACTGATTAAAATTTCCGATGGGAAAACATTTATTTCAGAAGCCAATCCAAATCCTTCAACAAAAACAGGGTCGTAATTTGGAATAACCGGCACCGTTTTAAATTGAAGCTTTTCGGTTTGCAATCTCACTTCAGAAGGAATAATTTCAACAACTGTGAGATCTGACGAAAGCCACTCATTAATTGACAGTTGCCCTCTTAGATTTATAAATCCGTTGTTATCGGGTTTTGAAGCGTCAATATTAAACTTACCTAATTCGCCGAGCATTAAAGCAGCAAATTTCCATCCGTTACCTCTCAGTTTTATAGTGATGGTAGGAGGAAACCGGGAACCGGCAGTCTGACCGCTGTCTAATAAAACTAATTTGGTTTCAACAGTAATATCGTGAGTAAAATCAGATGATAAGGTTACTGCTACCCAAATTGCTGCGGATATTAATACGGATAATATTATAAGAATAATCCTGTGATTCATCAGCAGGTTATTTTATTTGGGAAAATAATTTAAGAAGAGTATCTTTATTTGCTTTCGAAATTTGCCTTCCTTTGAGAGGAAAGTCTTTGTTTGTTCTCGCTAAATGTCTTAGTTCTTGAACAGACATATCTTTAATATCTGAGTTATTTTTACCTGATTTCTCTTTTTTGACGGGAGTTTTAACTGTTTTTACTTTTGTTGATGTTTTTGCCTGATTCGCAGATTTTACAGGTAAACCAGACTTTTCGACAATTGGTTTTTGCACAGCAATTTGAGGTTCGAAATTTTCCTTAATAACAATTTCAGGGTATAAAATTGCTAAATCTTCGGAGGGTTGCGGGATAACATGAACAGAAATTACTTCACCGAGTTTACCGGCGGCTGCGGCTGCGGCGTCAACTGCCGATTTAACGGCAGCAACCTCACCAACGCACTTAATAGTAATCATAGCAGGATTAGTGTTTTCCCTGCCGGTAACCAAAACATTAGCGGCTTTTGCCATTGCATCAGCCGCTTCAATTGCCGTTACCAAGCCTCTAGTTTCAATTAAACCTAAGGCGTAAAACTTTCTCATTTATTTATTTGGGTCTATGCGGAATTATTAATTCAACATCTGAATGCGGTCTTGGAATTACATGTACCGAAACAAGTTCGCCAACTCTTTGAGCTGCGGCTGCGCCTGCATCGGTTGCAGCTTTTACTGCACCTACATCTCCGCGAACCATCACGGTTACATATCCGCCGCCAATCGTTTCTTTACCGATTAATTCTACATTGGCTGCCTTTACCATTGCATCGGCTGCTTCTACCGCACCGACTAATCCTTTTGTTTCAATCATTCCGAGAGCGTCTAATGACTGTCTCTTATACACATCTGACGCTGCCGACGACGGA
>JACSRR010000110.1 GCA_014879635.1 Ignavibacteriaceae bacterium
CGGCGTAACTTATCTAATACTCGTTAGATAAGCTTTACCAAATTTTAGTAAACTTTATTTACCGGTACTTTTTGAACATTTAACCGGAACTCAAAACCATCTTTGATATAAAAAAACTGTAAATCAACAGGTTCTTCAATATTAATTTCTTTGTAACTGTGTCCGGATTCTGAAGCTAAGATAAAATTGACCGTAGAATTACCCGCAATTATCCTGTTTTCGCTTCCTTCAGGGAGTAAGACATTGCATTTATTTTGAAAAACAGCCTTGCCTGCTTGCATGATTGAACAATGTATTTCCGAAGGAAAATCAAAGTCTTGATCTGAGAGATTTTCGACCGAGATTTCACCGGCATAATAAAACTTTGGTTCACCCCCGGGCATTAAATCAACCCATGATTCAAAAAGTCCGCTTGTGAATTTTAGATTAACTTCTTTTTGAGCCGTACTGCTACAACTCAACAACACAAATGAAAACAGAAATATAAAAAAAACTTTTTTCATACATCACCAAATATTATTTACATAAAAAATATTGTAAACTACAACAATAGTCATTAACAAATAGAGAGTAGAATTTACAATAGTGGGCAAGTCGGTTAATAAAATTTCAATTGTATTTTCGCCTTGATGTTTGTGATAAACCAAATACATATATCTAAATATACCAAAAACTACAAATGGTGTAGTATAAACCAAGTTTTCGGTTTGAAGAATTTCAACCGTTCTTTCGGATACTGAATAGAGTGTATAACAAATTATGACGCCTGTAGCACAAACAGCAGAGATTTGGTCAATAAAACGGGCAGAGTAATTTTGTAATACCTTCCTTGTACCATGCGAACCTGTTGATGCAACAACTTCAAGCTCTGACATTCTTTTCATTACCGCCAAGAAAAGCGAAATAAAAAGAGAAATCAATATTAACCAGCTTGAAGGCTCTACCGAAATTACAACGTTACCCGCAGCAACTCTTAAAACAAACCCCCCCGCAATACTGAAAATATCTAACAAAACAACATTTTTAAAGTAGAATGTATAAGCTACATTTAAAATCAAATAAACTATTGATACAAAAATGAACCTGAAATTTAATGTACCGGCTAAAGAAGATGCTGCAATTAGCATCAATAATGCAACAATTAAGGCAGTTTGTTTTGAAATTAATCCTGCGGCTATTGGTCTAAATTTTTTCTTGGGATGTTTTCTGTCATTTTCAACATCAAATATGTCATTTATAACATAAACAACAGAGGTTAGAAAACTAAAAGAAAAAAAAGCAATCAACGAAAGAGAAAAATAATCTTTCTGGAAAAGATGTCCGGAAAAAACAAGCGGCACAAAAATAAAGAGGTTCTTTATCCAATGTACCGCCCTTATTAATTTTAGAAATTCAAGAAATTTCAAAACACTGCTTCTTCTTGATAAATTCCGAAAGGCTCTTTTAATACTTGAATCATTTCACCCATGGTGACATAATTTCTTGCTGCATCAATAAATAACGGCATCAAATTATTGCCGTCAATAGCTGCTTGATTTATACCGGATAAACATTCTTCAACTTTTAAATTATCTCTTGAAGCTTTAAGTTCAGAGAGTCTTTGTTTTTGCAGTTTTTCAACTTCGGGTGAAACCGTTAAAATAGGAATATCAACTTTTTCATCTTTTTCAATAAAATCATTTACCCCAACAATAATTTTTTCTTTTTTATCTACTTCTTGCTGGTATCTGTAAGCTGCGTCAGAAATCTGCTTTTGGAAATACCCCGCTTCAATTGCAGGAATAACTCCTCCTATAGCCGCAATTTCGTCAAAAATGGCGTTTGCTTGTTCAACCATTTTTTCAGTCATACTTTCTACTAAATAACTGCCTGCCAATGGGTCAACCGAATTTGCAACGCCTGTTTCATAAGCTATTAATTGTTGAGTTCTTAAAGCAATTTTAACAGCCTTTTCACTCGGCAGAGCCAATGTTTCATCCATTGAATTAGTGTGGAGTGATTGAGTTCCCCCCATTACTGCAGCTAATGCTTGAAAAGCCGTTCTAACTATGTTATTTTCGGGTTGTTGCGCAGTTAATGTACATCCTGCAGTTTGAGTGTGGAATCTTAACCACCATGAACGGGGATTCTTTGCACCGTAAACTTCTTTCATTCTGTGTGCATAAATTTTTCTGGCAGCCCTGAACTTGGCAATTTCTTCAAAAAAATCTAAGTGTGAATTAAAAAAGAATGAGATTCTCGGGGCAAACTCGTCAATATCCATTCCCCTTTCAATACAAGCTTCAATATATGCAAAACCGTCTGCAAGTGTATAAGCTAATTCTTGAACTGCCGTTGAACCAGCTTCTCTGATGTGGTAACCGCTCACCGAAACGGGATTCCATTGAGGAACTTCTTTTGTACAATATTCAATCATATCAACAATTATTCGCATCGACGGATTTGGAGGGTAAATGTACTCTTTTTGTGCTATGTATTCTTTTAATATATCGTTTTGTAGCGTACCTCTTAAATCTTTGAAATTAACGCCCTGTTTTTGTGCAACGGCAAGGTAAAAAGCGAAAATCATTGCAGCGGGAGAATTAATTGTCATAGATGTTGAAACCTTTTCAAGCGGAATGCCGTGAAATAGTGTTTCCATGTCTTTAAGCGAAGATATTGACACACCGCATATTCCAACTTCACCTTCGCTATACGGAGAATCTGAATCCCAACCCATTAGAGTTGGAAGATCGAAAGCAACACTGAGTCCGGTTTGACCGTTTTTTAAGAGGTACTTAAATCTTTCGTTAGTATCTTCGGGTGAACCAAAGCCGGCAAACTGACGCATCGTCCAAATTTTGCCTCTGTATCCGGTAGGATGTATGCCTCTTGTAAACGGATATTCACCGGGGAAATTAATATCTTTATGAAAATCAATCTTTTCTACATCGTGAGGTGAATACAAAACCTGAACAGGTTCACCGCTTACGGTAGTATATTTTATACCGGTGTTTTTATTTTTTGACACTTTTTCGTTATAAGCGTCTAATTGTTTTTGATATAATTCTTTATCCATTTTAGCCTCTCTTATGTTTTAAGATTAAGATGTTCTACCGAATCTTCTGTCAAATTCATCAATTGAGAGTTTTACCACAGTAGGTCTTCCATGCGGACAATAATAAGGCATAGAAGTGGCAAATAGTTCGTCAATCAGTACTCTCATTTCCTCTTGCGAAAGTTTATCACCTGTTTTAATTGCAGCTCTGCAAGAGTAAGATTTTGCAGCATTATCGGCGTCTTCTAATTTTTTCTCAATTCTGTTGTGCGTAAATTCTTCAGCTATTCCTAATAGAATTTTCTCTTCTTCGCCTTGAGTAACTTCTGTAGGAACACTTTCTATCACAAAAGAAATCTTGTTAATAAATTTTAATTGGAATCCTAAATTCTCAATGTAAGAATAAATTTCTTTAAGCAAAGCTACTGTAGCCGGGTCAGTTGTAACTTCCCTCGGAAATAAAACCGGTTGAAAAACAGGAAAACGCTCTTCAAGTTGTTTAAGTGCCTTTTCGTATAATATTCTCTCATGTGCCACATGTTGGTCAATTATCATCAAACCTGATTTAATTTGAGTCAAAATATACTTATTATGTAGCTGAAAATAAAAATGAGACTCTTCACCCGGCGTATGTTCAATTCTTTTTACTGTCTGGGTTTGCGTTTCTTCTTTCTGTTCGCTTTCATCATTAGATTCATCAAACGGATGAGGCGCCTCCGGATTTATATTAGAACTTTTAATGCTCAAATTAATCGAATTAAATAAATGATCTATTTCTTCATCCGAATATTTTGGCAAAGTTTTAGCGGGCTGTGATGTTGGTCTATCGCTAAAATCTCTTTTTTGGACCGGCTTATAGTCATCAAACTTTAATACTTCTGAATTATCTCTCTGAGAACTGAATGAAAGAGACGGCACTAAATCAAAATCGCCCAAACTTTTTCTTGAAACGGCTAAAACAAAATTATAAATTTCTTTTTCTTCGTCAAACCTGACTTCCAATTTTGAAGGGTGAACATTAACATCAATCTTAAACGGGTCTATATCCATAAAGAGAACAAAAAAAGGATATTCCCCTTTTTCAAGTACATTCTCATAAGCTGTAAAAACCGAATGACTTATAACCTTGCTATTTACAAATCTTCCGTTTAAATATGTGTATTGCTCAGCCTTACTTTTTTTTACTAAGTTTGGTTTACCTATATAACCTGTCTCTTATACACATCT
>JACSRR010000113.1 GCA_014879635.1 Ignavibacteriaceae bacterium
CGAAGTACAAGCAGTGGGCTTCCAAAGTGTTGACTTCCAAGCAAATCAATTATCATCGGGCTTGTATATTTATGTAATAGATGCAAAAGCTGTAAACGGAGTGAAAAAGTACAATGCAGTAAAGAAGATGGTACTAATAAAATAAGAAGTGTAATCTAGAAATTAGGCGTCTCTCAGAAAATGAGGGACGCCTTTTTAATTTTAAACAGGAATCTAAAATGTGAAAACCGTAATCAACAAAGAAAAACAGGCTGAAAACTTACCCAAAAATTTTAATCTTCGGGATTAACTACCGGTGAAACAGTAAGGCGGAATTCAACCATTTTCTGTTTCTCTTTTCTGATCAACTCAAAAGTTAGACTTTCAAAATCAAACTTATCGCCAATGTTCAGAATTTCGCCTGTTTTGCTGAGAATAAAACCTGCAACAGTATTATACTCTTCAGACTCGGGGAGTTCTAAATCGGTTTCTTCGTTAAAAGTTTCTATAGGAGTTGAGCCAAGAACATAGCAAGTTAGGTCTTCGGCTTTAGTAACATACGGGATATCGTGTTTTCCGTCTTGTTTAATATCGCCAACAATTTCGGAAAGAATATCTTCAAGAACGATAACACCTTCTGTGCCGCCGTATTCATCGGTAACAATAACCTTGTCTTCGCCCCTGAGCTGCATATCTTTAAGAATTTCGGAAATATACTTGTTCTCGGGCACATAATGAGGCGGTCTGATAAAGTGTGAGAGATTAATAGCTTTTTCGGAAATAAAAGTACGCATCATTTCTTTTACATGAACAATACCCAGAATGTTATCGAGAGAATCTTTATAAACGGGAATAGAAGAAAACCCCGATTTAATAATCTCGTAAAAATCATCAGAGTCATTTCCTGTTAATTTGACGGCTTTAATTTCGGTTCTAGGGATCATAATATCTTTAGCGCGCAAATCAGAAAAAGTTAGAGCATTTTCCAAAATTTCATGTTCGTCAGCTTCAATAGCGCCGCTTTCCATACCGGTTTGAATGAGCTCTTTAATCTGTTCTTTAGAAAGCTGCACGATAGAAAATCTGGATTCAGCTTTAAATGGCTTGAGAAAAAGAGTAGTTAACTTATCAAGTATTTTGAATACAGGGTTTACAAGGCTGTAAATGATATATCCGGATGCGGAAATAAATCCCGGGGCAATGTACCAGTATTTTTCACCCAAAGTTCTAGCAATTTGAATGCAGAATATCCAATAGAAAATGGCAATAAAAGAAAAAATGGAAGTGATTATTGCGTAAAAGGGGAATCCGGAAGGATAGAACTCTTGCCGGTGTAAATAGTCAACAGCCAAACCGTAAGTGAATAAGAGAGCCAAAGAGAACAAGATTAACTTTAGAATCTCGCCTGCAGAGTAAATTGTTTCAAATTCATCGTGAAGGAAATCATATCTTTTAGGCACATCTTTAATGTCAATAAACTTAAATTCTTCTTTTTCTTCGTTATAAGAGAGAATAGCACCTTCAAGATAAGAGAGAAATCCGGCAAATATAAAAACGATTAAAACAGGCAATATTATTAATAACACTATGTGTGTATAAACCTTTCTATTACTGAATAAAATTTGTATTGTAGTGCAAAACTATAAAGAAGAATTCTAATTAACAAACACTTTTAAATATTATTCGTTTCCGCTCAAATTTTTAGACGGCGTAATCATAAGAAAGAGTTGTTTTTACATGGTTAAAGGCTGCTAATTTTCAGCTAAATTGTTTAAAAATAGCAGGTTTAAGGGAAGAATGAACAATTTTTGTATTCAGTACTACTAAAAGATTTAACGAGAGTGTATTCTATAAATATTTATAATGTTTCGGTAAATTCTTTTCTATATTTAAACAGATTGTATTTGAATGACAATTTTATTTAATTTTACTGCAACTATTGAGAAAAATAAAATGAACTATCTTCCGCTAATTGTTTTTGTACTTTCTGTATTTCACTGCTTAAATTTATACGCCGTACAGGGTCAACCCGATAAAATTAGAGTACTCATTATAAAGGATGTTGACTCACTCCGTTTTCAAAACAACGGGATGAAAATTATTAAAACATCTCTGCCCGCAGATAGTTTTGAAATGATTACCGAAGGCATTGTAACTGCCGTTTCAGTGAATGGTAATATACTGTTTTCGACAGGTGGCGGAGTAATTACCGGCTCAAATTCTAAAACTGTAAAATTAAAAGGAGAATCATCATCAGCCACCCTCATAATTAAGGATGTTCTTTACGGTGCGGGTTGGTGGTGGGAAGGCAGGGAAGACAGGATTTACGAAGGGGAAATTCTAATCTATACAAATCAAAATAACAAATTATCCGTTGTTGTTTCTCTGCCGCTTGAAGAATATCTAAAAGGTGTAGTTCCTTACGAAATTGGTGGCAACTCACCGCTTGAAGCACTAAAGGCTCAAGCTGTAGCTGCAAGGTCAGAAGCTGTTATGGCGTTGCAATCTAAACTTTTTTCGGGTGAATATTACGATTTAACTTCTGATGTTGAGTGCCAAGTTTTTAGCGGAAACAAAGGCAGAACTACTCTTTCAGATTCAGCAGTTATTTTAACAAAAGATTTAATTCTAACCGAAAAAGGTTTGCCCATCTCTGCTTATTATGCGTCAAATTGCGGGGGGCATTCCGAAATAATTTCTAATGTTTGGAGCACAAGAACCGAATTTAATACTTATATGAACGGTTATTCAGACTTCTTAATCAGAGAAACCACAAATTTATCGAACGAAGAAGCAGCCACAAATTGGATAAACTCAAAACCGGATGTCTTGTGTAATCCCTCAGCAGGAATTGAGCTCCCCTCTTGGAGCAAAAACTATTTTAGATGGCAAGTAGAATATAACCTCGATACTTTAACAAATATGTTTAATAGAAGTAAAACGGCGGGGAGGTTTAAGCACATAGAGCCTCTTGAAAGAGGGGTTTCAGGCAGAATTATCAAGGCAAATTTCGTTTTTGAGAATGATAAATTTGAAGTTACCGGTGAGTTAAATATCAGAATGCAATTTAAGCCCGCTTTGAGAAGTTCTTGTTTTATTACTAAAGTTGAAGGGAATGTTCTCACATTAAATGGTGCAGGTTGGGGGCACGGTGTGGGTATGTGTCAATCGGGGGCAGTATCTTTATCGTTACAAGGCAAATCATTTAATGATATTTTAGCACATTATTACCCCGGTACTGAAGTTTTGCCAATTTCCAAGATAGTGAAAGAGTGAAAATTGTTGGCTGTGTTTTAGAAGTGAAAAAGCAACCTCTACCAAAAACTCTAAAGGGGCTTAATGATAATTTTCGAGATATTTAAAGTAATAGAGAGAGGGGGCTTCTTCTATTTCAATTAATGTTGAAGATAAATAAATAATCTCGTCATATTTTGAAAAAATTGAGCTGCCGTCTAATCTATCAATTGCAAATTCATCAATTACGGAGTAAACATCAGAAACATTTAAAGCTACAATTGCCGAATCGAAATTGAAACTTTCCCGTTTTAGTTTTTGGACATTGCTACACTTAATCAAAAAACGGACTTTGTAAAGATTTGAAATATCGTTTACAGTATCCGGATTTATAACAGCCGGAAGATAGTATTGACCGTCAATTTCTTCTACCTTTCCAAGTTTTGCATTTACTACTATCTTCTCCCCTTTTAATTGCGACAAATCGAAAAATCCCGCTGTATCCGGATTAATTTTGACAATCTTAGCCGAATAGCTACCCGCTAAATCTGATTCGATTGCACCGTGAAAAGCTAACATCCTCTCCGGAAAATTAGTATTATTTTCGTTCACTTTGCACCCTGTTGTAAACAGAATTAAAGTAAATAGAAAATATAACGCCGGTTTTTTAATTTCATAGTTCATTTTATTTTGACGCTTAAATATAATAGAAGTTTTGAGTCTGATAAGTAGTTTTACAGCAGAAGGCACACAGAGAAAAGGTTCGAAGTTCGGGGGTTCGAGGTGCGGGGGTTCGGAGTTCGAAGTTCGGGGTTAAAAAAAAGGTTCTTAGTGCTTTGTGCGTAGTTCTTAGTTTCTTCTCCCGAAGATCCTGACCGGGATGGTCTTCCTGTTCACTGTCAGCGTTCCCGACAATCCCGACGGGGTCGGGACTCGGGAGAACTGTCAGCGTCAGCGATCTGTCAACTATTTTTTCCTACCCACTATCCACTACCCACTACCCACTATCCACTATCCACTACCCACTATCTAATGCTGTCAACTTAAGGAAAAAGTAATAGAAAGGTATAAGAAGGAAAAGATTATT
>JACSRR010000431.1 GCA_014879635.1 Ignavibacteriaceae bacterium
TTTTTTACTACAAATATGTGACACCTCCGGCGTCATAATTTGAATTTATATTGATTATTTATTAAATTTCCTGTTCACTGTCAGCGTTAGCGATCTGTCAGCGCAGCGATCTTTCAACTAGTTTTTTCTATCCACTGCAAGCGCAGCGAACTACCCACTAATTTTTCCTTTCAACCTCGAACTTCGCACCCCAGCACTCCGAACTTAAAACCTTTTTGTCTATAATGTTTATTGAAGTAAATTTAGGATGTACATTTAAAAAGTCTGATATTATCCGGATATAAATTGAAACTCAAATCTTATAAACTTATAAATACCTTCTTATTTTTAGCTCTTTTCTTTACCGGATTGCCGGTATTTCACATTAGTTCGCAAACTTTGGGAGATACTACGGTTATTTTGGGTGAAAGATATAAAGCCGGTTCTTTACATCGATTGGTTTTTGGCTCGCAATGGAGAGATGTTTGGACTACCCCCGTAAGAATGCCCATCCTTGACATTAAAACTTTTGCCGGCGGCTTAACTCCGCTTGAAAGAGGCGGCGGCAGACAAACTCTTTCGCTTCACTTTAAAGGAAATGACGGGCAATATTATAAATTCCGGTCCGTTGATAAAGATCCAACCACTGCCCTCCCCGATGAATTTAAAGATTCTTTTGTTAGCGATTACGCTCAAGATAACATCAGCTCTTCTCACCCCGCCGCTCCTTTAATGGTTGCGCCTCTTTTAGATTCGGTAGGTGTTATAAATACAAAACCGTCTTTATATTTTATGCCGAAAGGTATCTTACCGCCGGAGTTTGATTCCGTTTTTGGCGGAATTGCCGGTATGGTTGAGCTTAATCCCGAAGATTCGGAAGATGTTATTCAAATTTTTAGTAACGCATTAAAAATTACAGGTACTCTTAAATTAATCGAAAGATTACAAGAGAAAAAAAATGAGTTTGTCGATTCCGAAAATTACCTGAAAGCTCGCCTTATTGATATTCTCACTAATGATTACGACCGGCACGCCCTTCAATGGAAATGGGCAATGTTCAAATCAGGCAATAAAGAAATTTGGAAACCCGTTCCTAAAGACCGCGATAGAGCTTTCACAATTTTTAACGGTTTTGCCCCTTTTGTAAGCACGCTGATTGTGCCTCAATATAAATCTTTTTCGGAAGATTACTCCTCTGTTTTATTCACAACTTGGGCGGGAAGATATTTAGACAGAAGGTTTTTAATATATCTCACAAAAGACGATTGGGTTAAAACTACAGATTTTGTAATCTCTAAAATGACCGATGAAGCTCTTGAACACGCCGTAACTCAACAACCTTCGGAATTATTTGCCGTCAGCGGTGAAGTGATTCTTCGATTACTCAAAATCAGAAGGGATAAATTAGCCGGGTTTTCGCTAAAATTCTATGAATATGTTAATACTGTTGCAGAAATTTTCGGAACCGAAAAAGATGATTCCGTTTTTGTTGATAGGGTTTCCGATTCTGTTACAAGTGTAAAACTTTTCAGACTTAATAAATCAGGAGAACACGAGCTCAAATTTAGCAGAGACTTCTATTATTGTGAAACCGAAGAAATCAGAATTGAACTTGGCGATGGTGATGACAAGGCTTTTGTTACCGGCTCTGTTGATAACGGCATTTTGATTAGAATTGCGGGCAATGAAGGGCAGGATAAATTTATTGACAGCTCTATTGTTAGAGGCTATCTGTGGGGCTTTTTGCCCGTTCCCGTTGCCGAGAAAAAAACACGATTTTACGACAGCGGTAAAAACTCAGCCTTTCTTTCCGGTAATTCAACTAAAACTATCCGAAAAGAATTTGTTTACCCCGCTGACCCTCTTGAACGACTTGAACCCGGTCAATTATATCAGGGTAGAGATAACGGAATTTACCCCGTACTTGATTATTCGGGGAATCTTGGTGCGGTTTTAGGAGGCGGACCTGTGATTACAAATTTTGACTATAGGAAAGTCCCCTTCGATTCAAGGTATATTTTAACGGCAGCTTACGCTTTTAAAACCAAAGGCTACAAAATTGAATTTGACGGCTATTTCAATTCGCTAATAGAAGGTGTAACAGTTAGAATTAATGCCTTTCGCTCTCTGATTGATTTCACACATTTTTTTGGCTTCGGAAATGAAACCACTTTTGATAAAAATCTGTACGATTCTCAATTTTATGTTATCGACCAACAAATTTGGGCTCTAAATTCTTACATTGAAACACCTCTTTCCAAATTTAACAAACTGAGATTGGGTTTTGACCTCAGACATAACTATACCGACGAAGGTAATAACCATCTGATTGCTACTGCTCCCTTCGGATATTACGGAGAGAATGATTTTAACACCCTCTCTTTTTACGCAAAGTACATTCTCGATAAAAGAGACCATGTTTTTATCCCGTTTAGCGGTTTTTATTTTGAAATGGGGGGTGATTTTTATCCTGTTCTATTTTCGAATCAAAATGAGTTTGGTCACGCCTATTTTACAATGAGCGGACATCTTCCTTTCACTGCCGGCACCAATTTTTCGCTCGCGGCAACAATATCGGGCAAAAAAGTTTTCGGAAAATTTCCTTATTACCACTCAGTGTATTTGGGCGGAGAAAAGGCATTAAGCGGTTTTATGAGAGATAGATTTGCGGGTAATGCTTCACTTTTTGCGAGAGGGGAGCTTTCGGGCGAAATTGCAAATCTTAAAATATTTATCACAGGTTTATACGGTTTTACTTTGTTTGCCGAAACGGGGAGAGTTTTTGCTAATAATGAAGTTTCTGAGAAATGGCATCAATCTTATGGCGCCGTGCTTTGGGTTTCCTTTCTGCAAAAAATTGCAAACTTTTCATTAACATCAGCATTTTCAACCGAAACGGTAGCTTTTTATTTCGGTTTTAAGATCGATTTTTAGAGAGTTAAACAGCTTTTATTGAATATTTTCATAAATTCGTCATGAGAACTTTTTAAAACCGGGTATTTTTGCGTAAAGCATTGATATATAAAGGGATATCGGCTGTAGATTAAAGTAAGGGGAAAGTTCTCACGAGCCAAAAACGGGCACTTTTACAAATCTCATGAGAACTTTCTCATTTTGAGGCAGCTAATACGGTATCAAAAACGCAGGTTTTAAAAGGCAAAGTTCGAGTTAGACCATTTTGCTGATTTTTGCTATTTCTCATGAGAACTTTTTTTGGCAAGGAAATTATGTTAAAATGATAGTAAAAACAAAAGAATATGACAAAAAGACAAGTTGAGCTATTGAAATTTTAGGTATCTCATGAGAACTTTTTTTAAAAAATTAAGGAACAGGAGTTAAATATTTGGAAAATAAACAAATAAATATTAATTTACAATTGAGTAAAGAGATAGTTTTTTGTTAAGTCGTTACAAACCCGCTGTTTAAGGGGAAAGCCTTGTTATGAAAGGATTACGACCCTTTTGGCGTAATTCATCTACGGACAGGTCTTCCGAACCGTTTAAGGGGAAAGCCTTGTTATGAAAGGATTACGACCGTGTGTGGTATAATGCTGCTCTCATAATCCAAAAGATCATTGTTTAAGGGGAAAGCCTTGTTATGAAAGGATTACGACATTTTGCTGCTCTTCAGCAGCTTTCTTACACTCATTGATGAAGATTTCTAATTCCTGTTTAAGGGGAAAGCCTTGTTATGAAAGGATTACGACTTCAATCTGTGTAAGCAGATGTTATTTTAATCTCTATACCAATAATGTTTAAGGGGAAAGCCTTGTTATGAAAGGATTACGACATCTTTTACTTTTATTACTTGAACTGCTTTGTTTTGAAACACGTTTAAGGGGAAAGCCTTGTTATGAAAGGATTACGACAATACGAGTTGATTACGGGTTATTGTTTCTGTACCCTTGTGCAAAGTTTAAGGGGAAAGCCTTGTTATGAAAGGATTACGACCCAAATAATAATTTTTTTCCATTTATTTGCCTGTAAAATATGTTTAAGGGGAAAGCCTTGTTATGAAAGGATTACGACCTTTTAAGTTTGAGAGTACCTTAGAAAGATTAATTGAATCGTTTAAGGGGAAAGCCTTGTTATGAAAGGATTACGACAATATCTTTTAACATCTCTTCAAACTTCTCATCGTTTATTTCATGTTTAAGGGGAAAGCCTTGTTATTCCCGACAGAGTCGGGACTTCGGTCGGATTACGACGGTTGTGTTAATTACTTCATTTTGGAAATTTCCTTTGTGAAGAGAT
>JACSRR010000449.1 GCA_014879635.1 Ignavibacteriaceae bacterium
TTAAAGTACATTTTATATTCAAATGGGTGAGGCATTGTACCGATAGCCTTAATTTCCTCTTCTTTAATTTTGACCCATTGTTTGATGAGTTCTTCCGTGAAAATACCGTCTCGCTTAAGGAAATCGTTATCTAACTCTAATGCATCTAAAACTTCGGCAAGATTTCTCGGTAACATTTTGATATGATCTTTCAATGAGTCATCCAAAATATTTTTATCAAAGGGTCCAAAGCCTTCTTTAACAGGGTCAATTTTTTTCTCAACTCCGTCTAAACCTGCAAGCATAATTGCGGAAAGGCAAAGATAAGGGTTAGCCGTAGCATCAGGAGGTCTATATTCAAAACGGGCTTCATCAGGATTTGAAATATATTTTGGAATTCTGATAGCTGAGGCTCTATTACCCATTCCGTAAGTTAATGCAACCGGGGCTTCAAAACCGGGAACAAGCCTCTTATATGAATTTGTACTCGGATTTGTAAAGGCAGAGAGGGCAGGGGCATGTTTCAAGATACCGCCAATAAAATATCTACCGAGTTCGTTTATATTACCGTACTCACCGTCTCCAAAAAACAAACTCTTTGTTCCTTTTTGAAGAAACAGATGTAAATGCATTCCGTTTCCCGCTTGTTGATACATCGGTTTTGGCATAAAAGTAACAAAAAGGTCTTTAGAGCGTGCAAAGTTAAAAAGAACATATTTTGAAGTTACAATATTATCTGCTGCAGTTAGAAGGTCGCTGAAATAAGTTTCAATTTCTTGCTGACCTCTCTCACCAACTTCATGATGATGATATTTAACTTCAACCCCGAAACTTTGTAAAATTTCGCAAGCCTCATCGCGGAAATCATCGTAAACATCAAACGGATTTGCGGCGTGATAAGCATTTTTGTAAAATTCTTCTGCGTGTTCAACCTCATAATATGATGAAGCTGTTCTTGTATCAAATTTCACTTTCGAAAAAATATAAAATTCAAACTCGGGTCCCCACATTGACCGATCAGCACCGGTCATTTTTTTCATCAAATCTTCGGTCTTTTTTGCAATTAAGCGGGTATCTTGATTAGAGGGAGTTCTGTTTTTATCAGTTGTTAGAATATGCGTGTAAAAAGAAAGGGTTGGCATAGTTCTAAATTTATCGATCACTGCTGTTTCAAGGTCAGGTACCAAAATCATGTCACTATTTTCTACTTTTCTAAAACCGTAACTTGAACCGTCAAAACCTACGCCTTCTGTAACGAGTTTTTCTAAAATTCCCTCTTTAACAGGCAATGAAATATGGTGTAATTTACCGGTAAGATCTAAACACTTTAAATCAATGACTTTAATACCGGCTTCTTTTATTAGGCTGTTATATTTATCTAAATTGTTGTATTTCATATTCATAAAAAATTAATTAACGATAATTTAAAGTTAACACCTTTAATTATTCTTAAATAGTAAAATCGGCAAATATCGACAAATATATGGTAATTGAATTCAAAATTTGGGTTATCGACAGGGGATTTTGAGTGTTAAAGATTGATAAAAATTAAATGTTTCACTCAATGAGTAAAATTTGTTGAAAATTGGTGCATTAAATAATGTTAATGTTTGAAAATTAGATAAGATTCTTTTAACTTTGTAAGTTAAAATGAAAAAAAAGAGTACTGAATGTTAGAGAATTATATACCGATATTCATTGTTTTTACCTTTGCTATGGTATTTGCACTGTTAACGGTTTTTTCATCTGAGATTATAGGTCCCAAACGGCCGTCAAAAGAAAAGCTTTCTCCGTATGAAAGCGGAATGAAGCCGATAGGTACTGCCGAAGAGCGTGTTTCAATAAAATATTATTTAGTGGCTATGCTCTTCATAATATTTGACCTTGAAGTGATTTTTATTTATCCTTGGGCTGTTAAGTTTAAGGAATTATATCACGGTTCGGCTGTTACTCCTGCAATAGGTTTACCGGTATTTGTATCTATGTTAATATTTTTAGTAGTTTTTGAATTAGGTTTTCTTTACGCTTATAAAAAAGGAGCATTCAGATGGGATTAGAAGCAAAATTGATGAAAGAGGGTTTTTTAACCACTACTGTTGATGCATTAGCTGCATGGGCAAGAAAAAGTTCTGTATGGCCTATGCCTATGGGTATTTCTTGCTGTGGTATAGAATTAATGGCAGTTGGTGACCCTAAATACGACATTGCAAGGTTTGGTTCAGAAGTTATGAGATTTACACCCCGTCAATGTGATTTAATGATAGTTGCCGGAACAGTAACCTACAAAATGTCGCATGTTGTAAAAAAGATTTATGACCAAATGCCTGACCCTAAATGGGTTATTGCAATGGGCGTTTGTACCTCTACAGGCGGAATGTATAGATCATATTCCGTAGTTCAAGGAATTGACCAGTTTTTACCGGTTGATATCTATTTGGCAGGCTGCCCCCCTCGTCCTGATAATTTATTGAATGCGTTAATTCAAATACAAGAGAAAATAGGAAAAACAAGAGTTAGCGATTTTCAAGATATCCCCAATCCCGAATTAATTAATAATTAGTATGAAAGAAAAAATTTTAGAAGTCTTACAAAACGCCTTTCCCGGTACAGAATTTGAGGTTTACGAGTTTCACGGTGATTTAAGATTAAAATTTCCTGCCGAACTGGTTGTTCCGGTTGCCGATATTTTAAAAAATGACCCCGAATTAGCTTTCGATCTGCTTGAAGATGTTACCGGAATTGATTGGGCAACAAGAAAAAACAGATTTTCGGTAGTTTACCATGTTTTTTCAATTAAAAATAGTTTCAGATTGCGTTTTACCGTTGATGTTGACGATGAAACTCTTCATGTTGATACCGTAACCGGTATTTGGTTATCGGCTAACTGGTATGAAAGAGAAACATACGATATGTATGGCATAAAATTCACCAATCACCCTGATTTGCGTAGAATGTATATGCCCGAAGAGTATGAGTATCACCCGCTCAGAAAAGATTATCCGCTTATGGGGATTCCCGGCGATTTATCATTACCCAAGAAATGAGATGATATGGAAAGATTAACTAAAGACGAAGTTCATCCAAGTATTGTTAAGGCACTTTTAGAACAAAATGCCGAATCCATTACTATTGAGGATGCATTAAACAATGAAATGATTTTGAATATGGGACCTCAACACCCCGCAACTCACGGTGTTTTGAGAGTTCTATTAAGATTAGACGGTGAATCAATTTTGGCTTGTGTACCTGATTTAGGGTATCTTCATAGAGGATATGAAAAAATGGCCGAAAATATGAATTACTTTGAGTATATCCCTCATACTGACCGGTTAGATTACATTTCACCCCCTGCAAATAATACGGCTTTTTGTTTATCGGTTGAAAAGTTGATTGGCATTGAAGCTCCTAAACGAGCACAGTATATCAGAATGATTATGTGTGAACTTTCAAGAGTTGCATCTCATTTAGTTGCAATTGGAGCTTTGGCAATGGATGTGGGTGCTTTAACCGTGTTTTTATGGTGCCTAAGAGAAAGGGAAAAAATACTTGATACCTTTGATATTATTTGTGGTGCAAGATTCACTACTTCTTATACAAGAATAGGCGGTGTTGCTTCTGACATTACACCCGAAGCTATTGCTAAGGTAAGAGAATTTTGTGGTCAATTTGAGGAAAAAATTGACGAAGTTGAAAAGTTATTAAACTCCAACAGAATTTTTATCGAAAGATTGGAAGGTGTTGGTACAGTTTCAAAAGAAGATGCTATTGCTTTAGGTTTAACCGGTCCTAATATAAGAGGTAGCGGTGTTAACTTTGACTTAAGAAGGGCTAAACCTTATCTATGTTATAATGAGATGGATTTTAATGTTCCGGTTTATAACGAAGGTGATTCGTTAGCAAGGTATTTTGTACGCACCGATGAAGTTAGAGAAAGTATTAAAATAGTGCTCCAAGCTTTAGATAAATTGCCATCAGGTGAGATTGCACTTAATAGTCCTAAAAAAGTACTTCCTCGTAAAACGGAAGTTTATACTAAAATGGAAGAGCTAATTCACGATTTTATGATTGTAAATTTAGGTGTAAAACCACCTGTCGGAGAAATATACCAATCGGTTGAAAATCCGAAGGGCGAGTTAGGTTTTTACATTGTAAGTAAAGGAGAAGGACATCCGTGGAAGATGAAAATCCGCTCTCCTTCATTTTGTAATCTCCAATCATTGCCCCACCTTGTTAAAGGGCACATGATTTCTGATGTAGTTGCAATAATTGGTAGTATTGACCCCGTAATGGGCGAAGCAGATAAATAAGGTAAAATAGAATGGAATTTCATTTTTCGGAAGAAAATTTATCTAAATTAAGCGGTGTTTTCAGCAAATACCCAAATAAAAAAGCAGCAGTGATGCCCGTTCTTTATATTGCTCAAGAACAAAACGGATACATCTCAAACGAGGTAATTTCTGAGGTCTCTAAGGTTTGCGAAATTACTGAAGAAGAAGTTATGGGTGTTGTAACTTTTTATACAATGTATCATCAAACAAAACCGGGTAAATATCATATTCAGGTTTGTACTAATGTTTCTTGTATGTTAAGAGACGGATTTGAAATATACGATGCTGTTAAAGAGAAACTCGGAATTAGTAATCATGGTGTTACCGGTGATGGGCTTTTCTCTCTTGAGGAAGTTGAATGTATGGGTTCTTGCGGAACCGCTCCAATGATTGCGGTTAATGAAGATTTTCACGAGAATCTTACTAAAGAACTCACTCTCCAAATTTTAGATAATTTGAAACAGGTTTGATTTATGTGGACTAAAGAAAGAATTGTTTTACCTTTAATCGAAAATTTGCATGAGATTGAAGTTTACAAGAAAAACGGCGGGTATCAGAATGCTAAAAAGGCATTTGCACTACATCCGGATGAAGTAATTGATACCGTTAAAAAATCCGGTTTAAGAGGCAGGGGAGGAGCAGCATTTTCAGCCGGCTTGAAATGGAGTTTTATGCCCAAAAGTACCGATAAGCCAAAGTACCTTTGTATTAACGGTGATGAAAGTGAGCCCGGTTCTTTTAAAGACAGACAAATTTTTGAATATAACCCTCATCAATTGATTGAAGGTGTTTTAATTGCTTGCCACGCAATTGGTGCTAATATTGCCTATGTTTATATAAGAGGCGAATATCACAAGTGGATAAAACTCTTTCAAAAAGCTTTGGATGACGCTTATGCTGCTGGTTATGTAGGTGCCGGTATGAAAAATACCTTCGGAACAGATTTTAAAGTTGAAATTTATGTTCACAAGGGTGCCGGTGCATATATTTGCGGCGAAGAATCCTCTTTGATGAATTCAATTGAGGGGCACAGAGGATATCCGAGAGTTAAACCCCCTTTCCCGGCTCAAAAAGGTTTATGGGGCTGCCCTACAACAATTAATAATGTTGAAACCCTTGCAAATGTGCCTGTAATAATTGATAAAGGTTGGGAGTGGTTTTCATCTATAGGATCCCCCAAACACCCCGGTACTATTTTGTACGGTGTAAGCGGACATGTTAACAAGCCCGGTGTTTATGAGTTACCTTCAGGAACTTTGCTAACCGATATTATTTACAATTATGCGGGTGGTGTTCCGGGAGATAAAAAGATTAAATGTGTTATACCCGGCGGATCTTCTATGCCTCCGCTTAGAGGTGATTCTCTTGAGGGGATTAAAATGGACGCCGATTCTTTAAAAGAAGCCGGAAGCTCTATTGGTACTGCAGGTATAATGGTAATGGATGAAGATACTGATTTAATTGCTGTTTTAGCAAGAATAACAGCTTTTTATTATCATGAAAGTTGCGGTCAATGTACTCCTTGCAGAGAAGGTACCGGCTGGATGTTAAAAATATTAAAAAGAATGGCAAGAGGAAATGCAACTAAAAAAGATTTAGATCTTTTGGTAAGTGTTGCTAATAATATTGATGGAAATACTATTTGTGCTTTAGGTGAAGCAGCTGCTTGGCCGGTTAAATTTATGGTTCAAAGATTCCGCGATGAATTTGAATCTAAAATGAAAGATGAAATTGAAATTGCTGTACCAAATAAAGTTCACTCAATGAGAGATACGGTTAATCCAATTGCATCAATTACAATATAGTATTTGATTGATTGTTATTTTTTTCGGAATTTAAAAATTATTTTTGTAGATTTTAATACTTTTTCGAATTTGTTTGTTAAAATCTGATTTTACTATATATTCAAATACGAAATTATATATTACTCAATTAATCAGGAGTTAAAATATTGAAAACTTTGAGTTTCCCAAGTGTAATAGAAGCTAATGACTACGAATTGCAGAACGCTGTTCAGAACTTAATTAACGGATTAAAAATATACCATAACGAAGATGGTTATTTAGTAGGTAATTTAGCTTTAGATGAGGGATTGGCACCGCATAAAATTGTAAATAGCAGTCCTGATGAAGTTGATTATCAAGTATTAGCAAAAACTTCACTCTTACTAATGTCTCAACATATTAATTCACCCGTAACCTTAACGGTAGGTTTCCCTTATGCAACATACCAAAGAAACATGGTTAAGGCACAAGAATATTTTAAGGGTGAACATGAAATTCTTCATGAAACATACTCCTTTAACAGATCTAAGAAAAATAAGGTGAGAGTTGAAGTTGAAAAAGTAGAAGTTATCCCTGAAATAATTGGGTGTGGCTTATCGTTAAGGCATGACAGAAAATTCGGTGATAGATTTTTTGTAGCAAGTTGCGGATACGGTACATTTGAAGGTGGCTTAATAAACTCAAACGGTATTGTTGAAAGAACTTTGATTAGTACCCACGGAATGAGATATGCCGTTAATTTAACTATGCGTGAATTGAGAAAACATTATAATTTGGGTCTAAGAACAGAACATCAATTTGATAGTTCTTTTCAACAAGGCTATATAATTATAGACAGAAAAAGAATTGATATAACAGAATTGAGAAAAAAATTCGTTCACCAATATTTTACCGAAGTAATTGCACCTGCGTTGAGAAATGCATGGTCAGATGATGATTTTCTACATAGTTCTAATTTAGTTTTAACCGGAGGCGGAGCAATGTTAGATGAATTATCTTCTTGCTTCAGAAGTGAGTTTGACGGTGTTTTGAATGTTGAAATAGCTGATGATCCTTTAACGAGAGCTGCTCATGGTTATATGATTTGGTCATCAAAAAATTCATCAAATATTGAAACAAGTGTTGGATTAGACATAGGAAATGCAAATACTGTACTTTCTTATTACTCAGAATAATTAACAAAAATGGAAACTTATGGATAAAGGGAAAGATTTTTGTATTATTGATACTCATGTAAAGATTGGCGGAAATTTTAATTGTGATTCAAATTTAATAATTGACGGGGTGATTTTAGGTGATGTAAAGACTTCTAAAGATATTAAATTAGGTCCCAATTCAGTTGTAGTTGGCAATATTTTAGGTAGAAAAATAAATATTAGCGGAAGCGTTTTTGGTGATATAATTGCATCTTCAAAATTAATTTTGCTTGAAGAAGCGGTTATTATCGGAAATGTTACAGCTCAAGAATTAGAATTTGCCTCTGCACGCTATTTTTACGGTAGAGTTGAAATAGGTGTCAAAAGATTACACGGAATAAACGAAAAAGCTTTTATTTCTTCTAATTTACGGAAAAAAGATAATTTTAAAGGATTCCGTTCTAGTAAGGTGGTTAAAGTAGAAAAAACGGAACAGCCTTCCTCAATATCTAGAGAAGTTAAACAAGGGGTAAATAATAAGGACTTTAAAGATATCTGGTGATCTTTTGTGGAATCGATTAAATAATTAAAAATTAAAGACGGAGAATTTCTCCGTCTTTTTATTTTAAATTCAACTTTTCTATTTAACTACTTGAAATTTCCCTGATAGTAACTTTTCATTGCTCATCACTGTGTAAACATAAGTACCTGATGAGAATTCTTTTTCAATTACTACCGGTATTGAGTGTATTCCTTCCGCAAGATTATTGAAAACCATTGTCTTTAACATCTCACCCCGAAGATCATAAATGTTTATCCTAATATCAGACAGTTCTTTGAGCTGAAAAACTATATTTGTCTCAGGTTTAGAACTACCGTTAGCAAGATAAACAGGATTAGGGTAATTAGGGTAAAGAATGAAATTCTTTATAGAAAAATCAGGGTTTTCGGTTTCAACAGAAGTTACCGGTATTGGCGGAATAATTTCGCGTGAAAGCCCGGGTATCGTAAAGACTCCGAGGTTTAAAATTGAAAGGTCAATAGTAGAAGAAGGGGCATAAGTTTTAACCACCCAGTTATTTTGTGCAACATATTGAGTATCGTTTATAGCCAATATTTGTACAGGTATAGGAGGTAGAGGATTTATAATAACCAAATAACTAACAGAAAAAGTTATCATAAACTTCTTACAATTATAAGTTCCTGTTTCATTTGAAAAAGACCCGTCATTCAATCTCCTTCCGCGTATTTCAAAACGGACGGGGAGTGTAATAGAATCAACGGTTATTGTTGTATCCTTTCTTAAAAGCAGGTAATTAGCATTTACAGCCGATGCAAATTTATAAGTAGGGTACCAATTTTCTAATGAGGCAAGCAGCTCAATAATACCGATACCTGCAAAAGTTGAGTCATCTATTAGAGCTGATAAACCATTTGCTCTAAAGTAAGTTTTTGCCTCCGTACCAGCAAAAGAAACGAAATTTGTGTCTAAAAAGGGTTGGAAGTTAACTGTTTCAAAAGCACCGGTTTTTGTAAGAATAAAATTAGAATTCTGCCCTTGATATGTGCCGGTATTAGCAAAACTGTCAATAACATAAACTGTAGTTTCGTCAATAGGGTTATTAACAGAATCTAACAAAGCCGTCTTGAAATACCAAACATGCCCTGTATTTTGTGGAAAATAATCTGATGCGTTCTGTCCTGAAACAGTAATGCATAGAAAGATAAAAGTAAGGATAAATGATTTCATTGATCTAATTTTTTAGTGTGAAATAACGGTTTTAACTCTGTCAGACTTAAGATTTAAGTATGCCATAATGGTTCTTTTTGCAGTAAATTTACCGCCAAATTTTGCCTCAGTTTTTTTGATCAATCCTGGCGCTGCAACTTGTCTGTATTCTCTCAATTTTTCTAATGAATCGCAATCATACTGTACCTCAAAATGAATATTATTTTCATCCTCTGGGTCTAAAACTTGTAAAAATTTAGCATCAGAAAAATATCCGCTAGCTAATACTTCCGGAATATGTTCTTCAACCATCCACATCAAGAAATCGGTTTGATGTTCTTTAATTATTGATATTTCTACATTATAAATAATCATTTTTTATACTCTTTTTCTCTTAATTAATTAATATATTTGAGTAACTAAACTTACTCATTCCTAATATAATAGAAAAGGGAAATAAATGAAAAGGCTTGCCGGTAAAAATATTTTGATGGTAGTTGACGATATCTACGAAGATTTGGAATTATGGTATCCCAAGTTAAGAATGATTGAAGAAGGTGCTAAAATTGTTGTTGCAGGACTTGAGAAAGGCAGAAAATATGACGGAAAGCATGGTTATCCTTGTATTTCTGATGAAGAAATAAATAATATTGATCATGAGAAATTTGATGCCTTTATTATTCCCGGAGGTTTTGCTCCCGATAAATTGAGAAGATACAAAGCAATTTTAGATATTACAAAGCAAATGTTTGATTCGGGCAAACTTATTGCTCATATTTGTCATGCCGGTTGGATACCAATTTCGGCTAAAATCATGAACGGTTTTAAATGTACTTCAACACCGGGTATTAAAGATGATTTAGAAAATGCGGGTGCTATTTGGATTGATAAATCTGTTGTGATAGACAGAAATATGATTTCGAGTAGAAGACCCGATGATTTACCCGATTTTTGTGAAGCAATTATTAATTATTTATTAAACGAGAAAAAAAGTTAGAATGAATGTATTTATCAAAAAATCATTAACTCTTGTAATTGTTTTTTTAAGCACATTTTTATTTAACGGGTGTTCTGATTCCCTTCCCGGAGATCCTTTTCCCGTTGTGCAAATAGGAGCTGACAATAACGGATATGAATCGCTTGCTGTAGCAGAAATACTAGTCCAAAATTGTGCAACCAGCGGATGCCATGGTACAAATAATCCTGCTCACGGGCTTAAAATGGTTAGATATGAAGACCTTATGAAAGGCTCAAACAGCAGGCACTTAAATGAAAATGGCGGGGGACATGATCACGGTATTTCTAAAGTTTTACACGGTGATAATTATGGTGGGGCAGCTGTTATCCCTTTTAGTTCCGAAAAAAGTTTACTTTTTAGGTTGATTTCTGGTATTGTTGAAGACAGCACAAAAATTATGCCTCAAGGGGCTCCGAAACTTTCCGAAAGTCAGATTCAAATTATTAAAACTTGGATTGATAACGGTGCAAAAAATAATAAAGGGGAAATTCCTTTTAGCGGGCTCTTAAATAATATTTATGTATGTAATCAGGGTTCTGACAATATAAGAGTAATTAACCTCTCTACAATGACTACAATCAGAGTAATAGATGTTGATTTTAACAAATCTTTGATTGATGCCCCTCACAATCTGGCAATTTATGAAGATAAGCTCTTTGTTACTTTAATCGGCTCGGGTAAATTTTTAAAAATCGACAGAAAAACTAATAATATTATCTCTTCGGTTGACGGTTTAGTTTATCCCGGTATGATTGAACTTTCGTCAGACGGTAAAACAGCTTATGTTTCTAAGTCATCTACAGCACCCGGTAATTATGATGAGATATATATCATAGATACAGAATTGATGCAACTTAAAAACAGAATTAATTTACCTGTTAGCGGAATACCTCACGGCATAGCATTAAGTAATGATGATAAAGTGCTTGTTGTAGCCAATATGAGGAAAGATAGAATTTCGTTTATTGACACAGAAACATTAGAACCAATAGGCAATGATTTGCTTTTAAGTGCATTAGGTGACGGCTCTGAAGAACCCATGCACACTTACATTACTCCTAACGGTCAAGAATTATTGGTATCGTGTATGGCTTCAGGTTCGGTTAAAGTAATCAACATGATTTCAAAGACAGTTGTGCAAACTATTCCGTTGGGCCATCATCCTATGCAAATTGCGATTTCTAACGACGGAGCCAAAGCTTACTGTGTTGATATGCACTTAAATGAGATTAATGTTTTAACCCGTACTTCTGCGGGGTGGGGAGTAACCTCACAAAAAATCACAAATCCGGCTTTTAGCATGTTATACGGAGTTGCTATAACTTCAGATAATAAATATCTTGCGGTTTCAAGTTCCAATCAGAATAATGCTTATAAACCGGTGTATAATCTACCCGGAGCACTTCGCCCTTCAAATCTTACTATAATTGATTTGAATACGCTTGAAGTTAAAAAAGTGCTGGATATCGATAATTATTCCACCGGCGTAACTGCATTTTGATTGCATTGTAAAAAAAGAAAATTGAAAAGGTATAACTTATGAGAGTTGCGGTTTACCCGGGAACATTTGACCCTATTACATTTGGTCATTTAGATATTGTGGAAAGAGCAGCAGAAATTTTTGATATAGTTTATGTATCAATTGGCGTAAATCCTGCAAAAAAACCACTTTTTACCGTCGAAGAAAGAAAGCGACTAATCTCAAATGCTGTTACCGGTTTTAAAAATGTTGAGGTTGCTGAATATAGCGGTTTATTAGTGGAGCACGCACGAAATTTAGGGGCAATGTCAATAATCAGGGGATTGAGAGCTATAAGTGATTTTGATTATGAGTTTCAACTTGCTTTGATGAACCGTAAATTAGCGGGAAATATAAGTACAGTTTTTTTGATGCCCCATGAAAAATATACCTATTTAAATTCATCGATTATCAGAAGTTTATCAGAACTTGGGCAGGATGTTTCAGAATTTGTTCCCGCCGCAGTAGCTGATGCTCTAACTAAAAAATTTAAAGTATAAAAAATCAGGAGTTACTTTGTTATCCAAATCTGAATTAATTTCGAGAGTAGAAGGAAGTGCAACATTAGCTATAAATGCACTTGTTAAAAAATTAAAAGCCGAAGGCAAAGATGTTTTGAGTTTTAGTGCCGGAGAAACTGACTTTCCCACACCGGCTAACATTAAAAAAGCTGCAATTGACGCAATTAATGCAAATTTTACCCGTTATACTCCAAATCAAGGAATACCGGAGTTAATTGATGCCATTATAAAGAAATTTAAAGACGAAAATAATTTAGTATTTAATTCAAAAGAAATTTTAGTTTCAAACGGAGCCAAACAAAGTTTATATAACTTACTTTTAGCTTTAGTAAATCCGGGTGAAGAAGTTGTTTATCAATCGCCGTATTGGGTAAGTTATCCTGAAATGGTTAAAATGACACAAGGTATTTCGAAAATAATTTCTGCCCCCGTTAGTCAAGGATACAAAATTACACCGGAACAATTAGATGAATCAATAACTGAAAATACCAAAGTTTTTATCTTTAATTCTCCGTCAAATCCAACCGGAGTTGTATATACTCAAGATGAGATTGAAATGTTAGGTGAGGTGTTAAAGAGAAAGAATTGCTACATTATTTCAGACGAGATTTATGAGAAGATAATTTTTGACGGTGTTAAACATTTTTCATTGGCTCAAATACCCGGATTACGCGAAAGAACTATTATAGTTAACGGAGTTAGTAAAGCATATTCAATGACCGGGTGGCGAATTGGTTATGCTGCCGGGGATCCAAAAATAATTGAATTGGCTGCAAATCTTCAAAGTCATTCAACTTCAAATGCATGCTCTATTTCACAAAAGGCTTCTTTGGAGGCAATTGCCGGTCCTCAAAATGAGATTTCTGATATGTGTAATGTGTTTCAGAAAAGAAGAGACAACTTATGCAGGTTAATTGGAGATATACCCGGTTTAAAATTTCCCGTTCCGCAAGGTGCTTTTTATGTTTTCTTTGATGCATCCGGATATTTTGGCAAGTCTTACCAAGAATACGCGATTAAAAATTCGCAAGATTTATGCAAATTTCTGTTAGCAATTGGGAATATTGGACTTGTGCCGGGCGATTCTTTTGGAGACGATAATTGTTTAAGGCTCTCGTTTGCATGTTCTGAATCCCAATTAGAAGAGGGAATAAATCGATTAAAAGAGAGCTTAAAACTACTTAATTAAGTCTTATAATTAAGTTATCATTTTTTTAAAGATTCTGTTAGCTCTCTGAATATTTGTTCAGAGGGCATTTCTTTACCCGTAAATAATTCAAAAGATTTAGCGGCTTGAGCAACCAACATTTTTAATCCGCCCAAAGTTATTGCTCCTCTTTCTTTTGCAATTATCATTTGTTTAGTTTCTAAAGGATTGTAAACCAAATCAAAGTAAAGTTGACCGGGCACAAAAGATTCTGCTATATCTGTAAAACAATCATCGGTATCGGGGAACATACCTAACGGAGTGGTATTTATTATTACCGAGCAATTAGTTAGAACAGGAACTAAATCAGGGGGGAAGAGTTCATAAGCCCTAATTTTTTCAAAATTCATACTGGTTTTAAAATATTTTTTCAAAGTTTCGGCAAACTGTTCAGTTCTATTTATAATATGAATACCCTCGGGTTTAAAATGCCTAATAAGAGTATAAATAACTGCTCTTGCTGACCCACCCGAACCTACAATTGCAACCTCATTTCCTTTAATCAAATCTTTGTAATCTTGCAATGAATCAAGAACACCGAACGAATCGGTATTGTAGCCGATAAGTTTACCAATATCATTAACAACTGTATTTACCGAAGAGATAATACTTGCCTCTTCCGAAATCTCATTTAAAAAAGTTAGAATATTCTCCTTATGAGGAAGTGATACATTAAACCCTTTAATATTAAGAGCTACAACGCCACGCATAGCATCTTTTAAATTTGTAAACGGAACATCAAACGGCAGGTAAACCATATCAATACCGAGTATTTCTGCCGCACGGTTGTGAATAAACGGCGAATAGCTGTGTTTTATTGGATGGGAAATAAGCCCCAAAACGGTTTTTTCAGAAGTTAATGAGAGTGACATCAGTTGTACTATATTTTCCCGATAAAATAAATAAATAAGTCAGAATTTGTTATGCCTTTGTATCTTCGGTTAAAAAATGAAGTTATTGATAATGAATTAGTTTTTAACGCTAATTTTAAATACAACAAACCTTTTCTATTATTCCCTTTAATTAAAAATAATTTTGCCAATTCATAGTAGGCAAGACCTCTAAATTTTGGAAATTTTATGAGGTAATAGAGAGTTTTTTCGGCTTTGTTAAACCGGCAGAAAAATGATTGAAGATATGCCAAACCAAAAAGTGCCGGAACATCATCATTTCCGGAACTCAGAATGTCTTCTTCAAAATTTAGAAAATCTGATTCGGAGCGCGAAAGTTGGTTTAAAATTGCTTCATCAATAACATAGAACGGAGTTTCAAAATCAAATTTGAATTGATTTAGTGCATTCGCTAAACATTTACCGGCTGAGTCAATATTATTCGTTTTCAAATAATAACTACCTAAATCAACAAAATAGAGAAAATCTCTTTGCTCTTTTTTGGTAATTGCCGTTAAATTTTCAATGGCTTTCTCAAAGTTGCCCATATTTGCATGGAGTGAAGCCAGTTTTTTATGTGCAAAATTTTTATTTTTACCTAATTTAACGAGCTCGTTAAAACACTCGAGGGCTTGAGGTATTCTACCCAAATTCTCTAAAAGTAGTCCTAACTCGGTATGATATGCAGGATTTCTTGATTCAAGTGCAATAGCCAGTTCAAAACAATTAACTGCTTTCTCAAATTTTCTAATTTTAACAAAAACTAAACCTTTGTAATACCAGAGAACTGAATTATCCGGTTCTTCTTCAAGAGCCAATTCATAATATTCGGCGGCTTTTTTAAAGTCATTTAAGTTAAAATAACAAGCACCAATTTTTTCGACAACAAATTTGATGTTACTGTCTAATTTTACAGAATTTAAATAAAAAGCTAAAGACTGCCTGTAGTTTTTTAGTTCGAAATAGATATCACCTTTAAGAGCTTGTAATTGCGGATTATCTGGTTCAATTTTTTCGGCAAGATTCAAACTTTTTTTAGCTTTAGTTAGATTACCCGTTTCTAAATAAATATGAATTTTTTCTAAAAGGGCATCAATATCAAGTCTGTTAATTCTCAAAACCTTGTTAAAAGCGGAAATAGCCTTATTGTACATCATTAAACCGCTGAAACAGATACCTATTTTCAGCCAAATATCTGTGTCATTAGGAGAGAGGTTAGTAAGTGGTTCTAAAAGTTGGTAACCGTCAAAATACCGTTCTTGTTCAATACAGTCATCAACAGTAGAAGCAATCATATCCAAGCTTAACAGCCCTCTACCTTCCTCAATAATATTTTTACAAAGCTCAATTCGTTTATTAAGATCTTCGGAATAATTATTTCGCAATCATGGCTCCTGTAAACCGGGTCAAAAAAAATATATATAATAAGAAAATATAAAAATAATAAAGGAGATTAAGTGTACAAAAAAAAGAGAAGAAAACGGTGGTTCAATGAGAACCACCGTTAAAATAACTCAATTAATAGAGAGAACTTTAGTAACTTTTTCAGCCGCATCTTTGAGGGACTTTGCGACTTCAAAATTAAGTCCTGATTCTTTCAGCATTATACCTGCTTCTTTTGCGTTAGTTCCTTCAAGTCTTACGACAATTGGGATTTTAACATCAATTTCTTTAGCTGCAAGAATAACACCTTCGGCAACGCGGTCACACCTTACTATTCCGCCAAAAATATTTATTAGAATAGCTCTAACTTTTGGGTCAGACAAAATAATTTTAAATCCGTTAGAAACAGTGTCTTTATTAGCGCCGCCGCCAACATCAAGAAAGTTAGCCGGTTCACCACCCGCCAATTTAATAATATCCATTGTGCCCATTGCCAAACCTGCACCGTTAACCATACAACCAACATTACCGTCTAATTTAACATAATTAAGACTGTATCTTGAGGCTTCAACTTCAAGAGGGTCTTCTTCGTCAAAATCACGGTAAGTCATTATATCAGAATGACGGTACAAAGCATTATCGTCAAAATTGAATTTAGCGTCAAGAGCAATTACTTCACCTTCTTTGGTAATAACCAAGGGGTTAATTTCAACTAAAGATGCGTCAGTTTTTACATAAACATCGTAAAGTTTTAGTAAAAAAGAGACTGCATTTTTGTGTTGAGCCCCTGATAAACCTAATGCAAAAGCGATATTCCTGGCTTGATAAGCGCCAAAACCTGTTGAAGGGTCAATCCACTCCTTAATTATTTTTTCGGGAGTTTCTTCAGCAACTTTTTCTATTTCCATACCGCCTTCAGTTGAAGCCATTATAACATTTCTTGAAACACCTCTATCAAGTGTTATACCGATATATAATTCTCTATCAATATTTACACCTTGTTCAATCAAAAGGCGTTTTACAATTTTGCCTTCGGGTCCTGTTTGGTGAGTAACAAGGTTCATACCGAGTATAGTTTTAGCGTATTCGTAAACCTCGTGTAGAGATTTAGCTACTTTCACGCCGCCGCCTTTGCCTCTACCTCCGGCATGAATCTGAGCTTTTACAACCCATAATTCACCGCCAAGTTCTTCTTTTGCAACCCTAACGGCTTCTTCGGGAGTAAAAGCAACATTACCCTTAGGAACGGGAACATTAAATTTTCTTAAAATTTCTTTTCCTTGATATTCGTGAATCTTCATAAAATTCCTTATGAGTTATGATATTTTTTCTGACATTAATTTTGCCTGTAAGAAGAGTAACAGATAATCTCTGCCACCTGCTTTTGAATCGGTACCGGACATGTTAAATCCGCCGAACGGGTGACCGCCAACCAAAGCACCGGTACATTTTCTATTGAAATAGAGATTACCGATTAGCAAATGTTTTTTAGCCAAATTAAGTTTTTCACGGTTATTTGAATAAACAGCACCGGTTAATCCATAAATTGTATTATTTGCTATTTTAATTGACTCATCAAAGTTCTTAGATTTAATTATAGCAAGAACAGGTCCAAAAATTTCTTCTTGAGAAATTCTTGCCATCGGGTCAATATCAGCAAATACAGTCGGGTTAATATAAAAACCGTTACCTTCGGTTTTACTGCCTCCGTTAATCAATCTGCCTTCATTTTTTCCGATTTCAATATACTCTAAAATACTTTTTTCTGCTGAAGCACTTACTACAGGACCCATTCTATAATTTTCTTCAGCTTTTCCGATCTTAATATCATCAACTGCTTTCTTAACTTTTTCAACAAATTCGTCATAAATTTTTTCATCAACTATAGCGCGTGAACATGCGGAGCATTTTTGACCTTGAAAACCAAAAGCTGCGGCAACTACACCTTTAACTGCTTCATCAACATCAGTTTCATGATCAACAACAATACTGTCTTTTCCTCCCATTTCAGCAACAACTCTTTTTAACCAAATTTGACCGGGTTGAACTTTTGCGGCTAATTCATTAATATGAATACCAACAGCCATTGAACCTGTAAAAGTGATAAATCTGGTTTTTGGATGCCCTACCATTGTATCACCAACTTCTCCGCCGGAACCGGGTAAGAAGTTTAGAACACCGTCAGGAACACCCGCTTCTTTCATTATTTCGTAATAAAGTTGCCCCATCATTGGAGTTTCGCTTGAAGGTTTGAGTACAATTGTATTACCCGTAACAATTGCAGCCGAAGACATTCCGACCAAAATTGCGAAAGGGAAATTCCATGGGGGAATAATTACACCAACTCCGAGCGGAATATAGATAAGTTCATTTTTTTCGCCTTCAACCGGGGTAATAGGTTGTGGTTCATTGTATCTAAGCATTTCATGTGCATAAAACTCGAGGAAATCGATAGCTTCAGCTGTATCAGCATCAGCTTCAATATAATTTTTTCCTGCCTCCAAAATCATATAAGCATTAATTTCAAACCGGCGTCTTCTGGCAATTTCGGCAGCTTTGAAGAGTAATTCAGCTCTTTCTTCAGCCGGAACAAATCTCCAAGATTCAAAAGCCTTTGTTGCTTCTTCGATAGCAAGATTTGTTAATTCTTTAGTGCCTTTATGAAAATATCCGATAGTTTCATTCACATCTGATGGATTTATCGATTTAATTAGATTGCCGGTTTCATATTCTTTACCGCCAATTATTAATTTATGTGTAACTCCTAACTTACTTCTTACCTGTTTGATGGCTTCTTGTTGTTTTTTTACATTTTATACAACGAATTAATTTTTATATTTGTATGAAATGAATAAACGCAAAATACTAACTTTTCAATTCAAAAAAGGAATGCTTCAATTCCTAATTTGTTTTATTTTATTAAGTGTTTTGTATTATCCATCTCTAACAATATTTTTGAATATTTTCAAACCCAATATTGGAAATTATTTATTTATGGCTATTTTAATAGCTCCATTTACCGGATCAGTAGTTGATACGCTGGCCTGGATGATAATGGGTATCCCGGTTGTTAATTCAGAGCAAACCTCGGTTGAAGCATAGCTTTCAGCTCCATCTTCATAGACTGCAACCACATGGTAGCAATATTCATATCCCTGTGCCAGTCCCTCTCCACCGTCAATATCAAGAAATTCAACAGTATTTCGCCCAGTTACACTGCCAATGAATTTATATCCTAAATATTCAGGAACACCAAGTTCACATTCGTCAGGGATAAAATTGGTTTTCTTGTTTTTTCTATAGATTTTATAACCGGTAACTTCCTGGCAGATATGTGGGTCCCATCTCACCCATATGGCATTGTTGGTAGCATCAAGCTGCACGTTTTGAGGCGGTGCACTAACAACAGTGATGTTCATGTTCCGGTAACTCGAAAGAATTTGTTCCGGGTTATCATCCGATGCTTTAAAAATAACCAGGTAGGGTTGTTTTCTGATGTGTGAACAATTGGTTTGCCAGCTAAAATCTGAACTAACCGAGCCAAGCCCTGATGTGGTTGGGAAAACTGCCGGGCTGGAGGCTAAAAGATAGACCCCGCCTGTAGAACTCAGTGTTACCCTTTCGGTTGGTTTATCCGAGGCTGTCACAGTAAATTGTACAAGTGAGTCAGCGGTAACACATAAATCCTCCAAAGGATTAATCACTGGGGGCAAATTATCTGTTTCAATTACTTCAATCTGCATATCCCGGATAATATTGCCAATCTTTATCCCGTTTCGCCATTCCTCAATTTCCATGGCAATATTGTAAATCCCTAAAATTTCTGGAAAATTCCAAATCAGGTCACCTGAAACCGGATCTACAGTAATATCAAATTTTGCAGGTGGCAAAGTGTAACTTGGTATAGGCTGTCCATTGTCGCCAAGGCACACAGCCAGTTTGTATGAAATGCTATCACCATCCGGATCAAAAGCATTGGGGTTATGTATGAATACCTGGCCTTTGGCAGCCTTGTCAATGGGAGGATTCAGCATTACCGGGGTATTGTTGGTTCCGATGTTTGGGTTTACCTGCAAAATTGTTTTTACGGCAAATAAGATATTTACCGAATTGGGAATATTTAAAACACCCGCGTTCCTGTTGGGATCCTGCATGAGTATCACATAAGTGCCTGCGCCCGGGTATGTATGTGTAACAACATACTTATTTCGTTTATAATCATCGGGAAGATATAATTCCTGTATCCTTGGAACAGTTGAAAAAGTTCCATCCCCGAAATAAATATCAATCTCAGGCCTGTCAGCAATAGCCTTGGTATAGGTATAGGTTATCAGGGTAATTTCATAGGTATAGGGCCCTTTCTGGACATAAGTAATTTCGCCTGCCCTGTTGTGGGTGGCAGATAAATAAAGCGTGGTATTTTGTAAAATAACTACTGCAAAAAGTAGCTTGAAAATTCGTTTTAATCTGTTCATCCTGTTTAAAATGAAAACACCTCAAAAGTATATGAATAATCAAATTTCAGCGCCTTTTGTTTTCCTTTATAAGTGAAAATCAAAAGGTTCTTTTGATCCATAAATAAATCAGTCATAAGCGAATTATGGACTTCAAATGTATTATTTTTTTCTTTCGTAATAAAAATAAATCAAAAAAAAAAA
>JACSRR010000298.1 GCA_014879635.1 Ignavibacteriaceae bacterium
AATGGAGAATTTTCCCAATTTTCAAAAAAAATAACTAAAAAATGTTCAAAAGTCATATATATACAACAATAGACAGCAAAAACCGGATAAGTATTCCGGCAAAGATAAGAAAGTCTATTTCTCCTGCCGCAGATAATACATTAGTATTATTAAACGGTGTAGGAACCGATGATGCCGGGCATCCTATTGATGTATATCCAAAAGACCTTTGGCTTCAAATCGAAGAAAATCTAAAAAGTCTCAAATCGTATAATAAACAAAGTCAGTTAATAATCCGAACACTATTATTTAGTGCAGAAGAAGAGGAAATGGATTCACAATTTAGGATCGTTCTTCCTCAACATTTAATTAAGCACGCTAAGATAGAAAAAGACATTCTTATTTTAGGTGCACTTAGAAAATTTGAAATTTGGAATCCCGAGATTTATGAGAAATATCGTTCAAGCTCGGATATGCCATTAGAAAATCTTGCTGAAGCCGTAATTGACTTTTGATGGAAATCAAACATATACCTGTTCTTAGAGAGGAATGTAAAACTCATCTAATTACCAATAAAAATGGTTGCTATTTTGACGGAACGGGTGGGTTTGGAGGTCATTTATCAGTATTTGCAGAAAATCTCACTCACAATAGTTTAATAGTTGCAACAGATCAAGACACAGTTGCCTTCAATCACCTTATTAATAGATTTCAAACCGATAGTAGAATCAAGATATATAATTACAATTTCACTAAAGTTGATTTTATAATGAAAGTAGAAGGTATATCAGGGTTTGACGGAATTTTTGCTGATTTAGGAGTTTCTTCTAATCAATTAGATGATCCTTCAGAAGGTTTTAGCCATCGATTTGACGGTCCGCTTGACTTTAGAATGGATAAAAAACAGGGTAAAACTGCTGCCGATGTTCTAAATGGTTATGACGAAAAAGAGATTGCAAAAATTCTTCTTCAATTCGGTGAAGAACCAAACTTTAAATTTATAGCAAGAATGATAGTGCAGTACAGAGAAAAGAGTACTTTTAAAACTACGCAAGATTTGGCGGAGTTGATAAGGAGAATCTCTTCTTATGACAAGGTAAATAAAAGATTGATGAGAGTTTTTCAAGCATTAAGAATATATGTAAACGGTGAACTTGACGCACTTTCCGTATTTCTGAAGAAGAGTTTACTCTGTCTTAATCCCGGCGGTAGATTGGCAATATTAACATATCATTCTTTAGAAGATAGAATTGTAAAAGAATTTTTCCGGATTGAAGAGAAAGGGTGTATTTGTCCGCCAAATTTTCCTGTTTGTGTTTGTGGTAAAAAGCCCGGATTAAAAATAGTAACGAGAAAACCTGTGATTCCAGGTGAAAGGGAAATTAATGAAAACCCGAGATCACGCAGTGCTAAATTGAGAGTAGCAGAAAAAATATGAGTAAGCGCAAAAAAGCAGCCAGTTATAAGTTGGGCTTTGGAATTTTTGTTGTTTGTGCCTCAGTACTCTTTGCACTTTCGTTATGGTTTGTTTCGGTTAAGATTCAGATTAATAAATCTAACAAAGAAATTGAAGAGCTTAAATCAAAGATTAGAGTTGAAAAAGAAAACTTAAAATTAAATATTGCAGTTCAGCAGACACTTGCTTCAAGAGAAAGAATCACTGTATTAGCTGCATCAAAATTAAAATTGGTCGAAAACAATGATTTTCAATTAGAATTTCAAGTGAGTAAATCAGAAATTAATGAATTAGAAAGGAGATTACAAGAATAAAATGAACCGCTACCGTTTGGTCACAATAATAGTAGTAATGGCTGTCTTCTTGCTTGCACTTTTTTCCCGGCTTGTTTTAATACAAGTTATTAAAGCCGAGGAATACGCATATTTTGCAGTGAGACAACAGACAGGTACTGAAGTTTTAAAGGCTGACAGGGGTTCAATTTACGACCGTAATTATACCCTTTTAGCCTATAACCGGAAAGATGTTTCCTTTTATGTAAACACAAAACAAGCAATAAAAAATAAAAATGATTCTCTTATAGCCCGTGCATTTGCAGATTCTCTCGGTAAAAGTTTTGATGATTATATGGCATTAATTCACTCGGGCAAAAGCAGAGTTTGTATTGAAAGAAAATTAGACCCTGAAAATTCTCTCAGAATGAGAAAACTTAGAGTTGACGGACTTGATGTAGTTGACGATCCTTCAAGAGTTTATCACTATAATGAGCTAGCATCTCATATTCTTGGTTTCGTAAATTATGAGTACACAGGTATTCAGGGAATTGAAAAATCGGAAGAAGAAAGTCTCAGAGGTGTTGATGGCAGCAGAAAAATTTTAAAAGATGCTGCCGGAAATGTTTATTCAGTATTAAACGCCTCTCAGGTGCCGGTTAAGAACGGAAATAATATTGTACTAACTATTAATCGTGAAATTCAATCGGCTTTAGAGATAGAACTCCAGATTGCTGTTGAGGAATCAAAAGCAGAATATGCTACAGGTATTATAATGAATCCGGCAACAGGAGAAATTCTTGCTTTAGCTAATTATAGAGGATATAATCCTAACTTTTACGGAAAATTCAGTAATGAAGACCTTAGAAATAAAGCGCTTACTGATACTTACGAACCAGGTTCAACCTTCAAAGCAATCTCAATGGCGGTATTTCTTGATAAAGGTGTTACAAATCCAAATGAAGTAATTTCAGGTGAGAACGGAGTTTACAGAGTTGGGGGAGCAAGAATTACTGATGCGCACCCTTTCGGTAATGCAACCGTAAAACAGATATTTGCTAAATCAAGTAATATCGGAATGGCAAAGCTTTCTGAAAGAATTGATAAAGAAACTTTGTATCTGTATTATCGCAATTTTGGATTCGGAAATACGGTTAACTGCGGTTTGACTGTTGAAACTAAAGGAAATTTGCCCGCTGCTGATACATGGTCAAAATCTACTAAATATACAATGTCTTACGGTTACGGTATTTCGGTTACCCCCTTGCAATTAATTTCTGCTTATTGTGCTTTGGTGAACGGCGGTAAACTAATGCAACCGTTTATAATAAGAGAAATTGTAGGGCAAAATGGCGAGATTATCAAAAAAAATATGCCAACTGTAATTAGAGATGTTATTTCCCCCAAGGTTTCAGAAACTATTAGAGATTTTTTTAGCGAAGCTGTTAATTCAGGAACAGGTAAAAAGGCGTTAGTAAAGAATGTTGCAGTGGGCGGTAAAACCGGAACTTCCAGAAAAATTGTTGACGGAAAATATTCCCGTGAAAAATATAATGCTTCCTTTATTGGTTTCTTTCCCGTTGAAAAACCAAAATATGTGATTTTAATAATGGTTAACTCGCCAAAATCAAAAAGTGTTTACGGCGGAGATGTTGCCGCACCGGTATTCAGAGCGGTTGCAGAAAGAATAATTGATATTGACATTGAGATGATCGATTTTAGAGAAAAAATTGAAGAGAACGAAATTGATTCACAATTTGCCGAATCAGGATTTTTAAATACGGTACCCGATAGTCTTAAAGAGCAAATGGAATTAATGCCTAAAACATTAGTGAACTCGGGAATTAAAAAGGGGATTATGCCTGACCTGAAAGGTGTTTCAATCAGAGAGGCAATTTATATTTTAAATTCACTTAATATTGAATTTGACTTTGAGGGGAGCGGAAAGATTATTACGCAAAGCATTGCGGCGGGTAGTAAAATTAGACCCGGAATGAAGTGCTCTATCAAGGCACAGAATACAGAAATTTTAGGTGCAAGGTTATACTGATGATTGTTAGCGAACTTTTATCCCAATTAAGCATTATTCAAGCTACCGGTGATATTACACCTAAAACTGTTACTGGAGTTTTTAGTGATTCAAGACAGGTTATTCCCGGTTCAGTTTTTATAGCAATTAAAGGTTATTCTACTGACGGTCATAATTATTTAATGAATGTTTTTAATGATAAAAATCCGTCTGCTATTATTGTGGAAAACCCCGCCGGTATTCCTGACGAGATTTTCAGACGAAGCGGAATAACCAAAGTGCATGTTGCCGATTCAAGAAAAGCCTTAGCTCAAGCTTCTATTGCATATTACGGAGATCCTTCATCCAAATTGTTGATGATTGGAGTAACCGGAACAAAAGGCAAAACTACTTCAACTTACTTGATTAAACAGATATTAGAATCTGCGGGATACAAAACCGGATTAATAGGAACAAATGTAAATATTATTGGTGATAGAGTTATTCCTTCAACTCACACCACACCCGAAAGTAATGAGTTAAATAAAATGCTTTCGGAGATGGTTAATGCGGGATGTAAAGCCTGCGTGATGGAAGTTTCTTCGCATTCTTTGTTTTTAAAACGCACTTTTGGACTAAAGTTTGATGTTGCGGTTTTCACTAACCTTTCATCTGAACATCGTGATTTTCATGAAACTATGGATGACTATGCAGCCGCAAAGAAGATATTATTTGATTCTTTGGGTGAAAAAGCCACTGCCGTGATAAATGCCGATGATCAATATTCTGACTTTGTAATAAAAGATTGCAAGGCAAAGATAGTCAGATTCGGAACAGGTGAAAACAACGATATTATTATGAGTAATCCAAGTATTGATTTTGCAGGAACATCTGTCAATCTTAAATACAAGGGAAAGGAACTTGAGGTAAATACTTCGTTAAAAGGTGCTTTTAATACTTATAATACTACCTGTGCTTTTGGAGCGTGCCTTGCTTTAGGAATTGAGCCGGAAAATATTGTTGGGTCAATTAAAAAAACTGAGCAAGTTCCGGGCAGGTTTGAAGTAGTATCTAATAAAGAAAAACGGGTAGTTATTGACTATGCTCACTCTCCTGCAGCATTAGAGCAACTACTTGAGAGCGTCAAAAAAATTAGCGGTACTTCGCAAATTTATACTGTTTTCGGTTGTGGCGGTAATAGAGATAAAATTAAAAGACCGGTAATGGGAGAAATTGCTTCCCGTTTTAGTGACCACACTATTGTTACAAGCGATAACCCGCGTGATGAAGAACCCTTAGCTATTATTGACGAGATTGTTGAAGGGATTAAATCTGATAGTTTTTCTATTATTTCTGACAGAGAAGAAGCTATCGCATACGCAATTTTACACAGCCCGGCAGACGCAATTGTAGTGATTGCAGGTAAAGGCTCCGAGGATTATCAGATTATAAAAGGTGTAAAAAGCCGGTTTTTAGACAAAGAAAAAGCTGAATATTATTTAAGTCAAATATGAAAACTGATTACAAAATATCTTCAATTGAGATTTTATCTCTTAAAAAAGTTAAGTCGTTTAACTTAAACGAGGATATTTATTTTGAGAATGTATCAATTGATTCCAGAAAATTAACCCCTAATTCGCTCTTTGTGGCGGTTAAAGGGGAGAATTTTGACGGACATGATTTTTTATCTTCGGCAGTGAATAATGGAGCATCCGGATTAATAGTAAATAAAAATTTTGTTGAAGAGGCTACAAAATTTGGTGTTCCGGTTTTTGCGGTAAAAGATACTTTAATTGCTTTCGGAGAGTTAGCAGCAATTTACAGATTAAAATTAAAAGCCAAAGTAATAGGTATAACCGGTAGTAACGGAAAAACTACAACAAAAGACATTTTATCCTCAATATTGGCTAATGCCGGTAAAGTAGTACACACCGAGGCAAATAATAATAATCACATTGGTGTGCCGCTCACAATCTTTAATGCCGGTTTAGACACTGATTACCTTGTTTTGGAATTGGGTACAAATCACTTTGGAGAAATTTCTTATACAGCAAAAATTGCTCAACCTGACTTGGGGTTGATAACATTGATTGGCGATTCCCACTTAGAGTATTTGAAAAACAGAAGAGGAGTACTCAAAGAAAAACGGGCACTTTTGGATGTTACCGCTAAGCGTAAGGGCACCGTTTTTATAAATTCTGAAGACGCACTTTTAAGTCAAATAAAAGATGAGTTTAAAAAAACAGTAACTTTCGGATTTGATGAAATTTCTGATGTTAAAGCCAAGTTTTTGAGGTTAGATGCCCAGGCACGCAGTTTAATAAAGATTGAAAGTAGCAAATTTAAATTTGAATGTACATTGCCTCTTTTAGGTGAAGAAAATGCAAAAAACTTTTTAGCAGCTATTGCAGTTTTAACTCAATGCGGAATAAAAAAAGAGGATGTAATTTCTTCAGTTTCAAAATTGAAGCCACCCAAAGGAAGACTCAATTTGTCTGTAAGAGGAACAACAGCTATTATAGATGATACATACAATGCAAACCCAAATTCGATGAAGTCTGCTATAAAAGTAATCAATGCTTTTGAACTTTTTAATCACAAGATAGCCGTACTTGGCGATATGTTTGAGTTAGGGAATGAGGCTGAAAAAGCACACAAGAAGCTTGCAAAATCACTATTAAAGACAAATGTAGAATTTGTATTGCTAATCGGTGAAAAGATGAAATTATTATATCAGGAACTTAAACCGACAAAAATAAAGGTAGTTTATTTCGGAGAAAGAGAGAGTTTATGCTTGTTCTTAAAAGAGCTCACTACAGATAACTCAGTATTTTTATTTAAAGGATCAAGAGGTATGAAAATGGAACAATTCATTCCTTGTTTAATAGTAAGAGAGAATTAAGATATGATATATCATCTACTTGATTGGTTGAACAAAACATATAGTCCTCCCGGTTTGGATATGATTAAGTTTTTAACATTCCGTTCGGGTATTGCAGCTATCATGGCTCTTCTTTTAGTGTTTTTTGCGGCACCTAAAATCATTGAAATTCTAAAGAAGAAACAAATTGGCGAAAATATTAAAGACGATGGTCCTAAATCGCACAAAAAGAAAGCAGGTACACCCACAATGGGCGGACTTATCATTCTCTTATGTGTTTTTATTCCTGTTTTAAGTTGGGGCGATTTAACTAATACTTATGTACTGTTGCTTTTAGCCGGTACACTTCTTCTCGGTTTAGTCGGTTTTTATGATGATTATCTCAAAGTGGTTAAAAAACTGCCCAAAGGATTAATTGCCCGTTACAAGTTAGTCGGGCAAGTAACAGTAGGGCTTGGAGTTGGTGCGGTGCTATATTTTTCGCCGGAGTTTGCTGCCTTTAACTCGGTTACAACTCTTCCGTTTTTTAAAGATATGAATTTTGATTATTCGTTTCTATATATACCGGCAGTGATTTTTATTATAACTGCTACATCAAACGCGGTAAATCTAACTGACGGATTAGACGGTTTAGCCATAGGCCTCACTATTATTGCTATGATGGCAATGGCGTTAATCAGCTATCTTACAGGTAATGCAATTTATGCAGACTATTTGAATATTATCTTTTTACCGGGTAGCGGGGAGATGACAATTGTAGCTGCTGCTATAATAGGTGCCGGACTCGGATTTCTTTGGTACAATTTTTTCCCTGCTCAAGTTTTTATGGGAGATACCGGAAGTCTTGCATTAGGCGGAGCTCTCGGCATAATGGCAGTTATGGTGAAAAAAGAATTTCTATTACCGCTTTTGGCAGGTGTTTTCTTCTTGGAAACAGTTTCAGTGATAATTCAAACTACTTACTTTAAATTCACAAAAAAGAGAGACGGTGTAGGTAAGAGAGTATTTAAAATGGCTCCAATTCATCATCATTTTGAACTTTCAGGATGGGATGAACCAAAAATTGTTGTTAGATTTTACATTATCGGTATAATATTGGCTATCATTAGTTTAACTTCGTTCAAGGTAAGATAATGGATTTGAAAGGCAAAAAAATATCTGTTATCGGTGCTGCAAGGAGTGGGCTTTCTGCCGCTTTGTTGATTAAAAATCACGGCGGAATTCCCTTTGTGAGTGATATACAAGACCCGGAAAAAATATCCGGACAGATAGAATTTTTGTCGAAAAATAAAATTGATTTTGAGGCAGGGTTAAATTCCTCCAATATTTATAATTGTGATTTTATGGTAGTTAGTCCCGGTGTTCCGTTAAATTCAATTTCAATAGCAACTGCTTTTGCAAAAGGAATCAAAGTAATTAGCGAAATTGAGCTGGGTTATCTCTTTTGTAAAGGCAAAATATTAGCTGTTACAGGAACAAACGGTAAGACAACTACAACCTCGCTTTTATACCATATTCTAAAAGTAGCCGGAAAAGAAACATACTTAGCCGGTAACATAGGAACACCTCTCTGTGATTTCGTAAATAATATTTCCGGAGATGGAATTGTTGCGTTAGAGTTGTCAAGCTTTCAATTAGATACTATTGAGAAATTTAGACCAAATGCGTCAACAATTTTGAATATTACTCCCGATCACCTGAACAGGTATGATTATAAGATTGAAAATTACATCAAATCAAAGTACCGGATAGTTGAAAATGCCCGTAGCGGTGATCTTTTAGTATTAAATTCTGACGACACCATAATGAGGGAAAACCCCCTATCAACAGAGGCAAATGTAAAATATTTTAGCTGTAAGAGTAAGCCCGAATCGGGTGCATTCTTTGAGAACGGAAAAATTCACTTTGTTGAAAACGGTAAAACTGAATTTGTGGGTGAAACATCAGGGCTCAAATTAAAGGGTAAGCACAATTTCCAGAATATTATGGCAGCTTCAATACTCGCACGCAGTATTGATTTGTCGTATGAAACAATTTTTAACGCTGTTGCAACTTTTGAAGCAGTAGAACACAGATTAGAACCTGTTCCTTCTAAAGACGGAATAATCTACATAAATGATTCAAAAGCAACTAATGTTGATTCGGTATTTTATGCACTCCAGAGTTTTGATGCACCTCTGTTTCTGATTCTCGGTGGTCAAGATAAAGGAAATGATTACAACTCAATTTTAGATCTTGTTAAAAAGAATGTTAAGAAAATTTATGCAATAGGTAGTTCAGCCACAAAAATTATTGAGTTTTTCTCTCCGTTTGTGAAGGTTGAATCTAAAAACTCTCTTCGTGAATGTGTTCTTGCAGGGCATACAGAAGCCAAAAAAGGGGAAATTGTTTTACTCTCGCCGGCATGTGCGTCTTTTGATATGTTTTTAAACTATGAGGATAGAGGTCTCAAGTTTAAAGAGGCAGTTACGGAGGTTGCAACATGAGAGGATATACTGTTGTTATCGGAATTTGTGCAATAACCTTAATACTTATTGGTTCTCTTCTTGTTATGAGTGCAAGTTCTACATTTAGCGATAACAAATTTGATGATCCTTTCTACCTGTTTAATAGTCACTTCTTAAAAGCTATGTTAGGAGTGGTTTTAATGATTATTATCACTTTTATTGATTATAAGTGGTTAAAACCATTTGCAGAGATAGGATTAATTGTTTCAATTCTCTTCCTAATTGCAGTGTTCTTTACAGCTCAACAGATGAAGGGGGCTCAAAGAACTCTTGATTTTGGATTATTTGCTTTTCAACCGACAGAATTGGCTAAGCTCTCTTTATTCATTTTTCTCGCTAAGTATTTAGAGATGAATCATGAAGTGATTACAGATTTTAAGCAAGGAATAATGGTACCTCTTCTGATTACAGGGTTAGTTGCCGGATTAATTTTTACTCAGCCCAATGTGAGTAACGGTACATTGATTATAGCGGTGGTAATTACAACATTATTTGTTGCCGGTATGAACTTAAAGCATTTTGTTTTAATGTTTGCTTCGGCAGTTGTTGCAATTCTAAGTGTTGCATTGCTTCACCCACACTCAAATAAAAGGATTTCAAATTATTTGAGTCAATTAACAGGCGATTCACTTCCGCATCCGCAGGTTCTTCAATCATACTACGGAATGGGAACAGGGGGCTTGCTCGGTGTTGGATTAGGCAATAGTAATCAAAGAAATTTGTTTCTGCCTGAAGCTTACGGTGATTTTATATTTGCCGTTGCAGGTGAAGAGGGAGGAATGTTTTTATCTGTAGTAATTTTGGTCTGTTACTCAGCAATATTATTCTGCGGATTTGCAATTGCAGCAAAAGCTAATGACAAGTTTGGTCAGATTTTGGCTTTTTCAATCTCTTTTTCGTTATGTCTTTACGGATTTGTAAACGCAGCCGTAGCAACAGGTTTAGTCCCGGTTACAGGGTTACCGTTGCCCCTAATTAGCCACGGCGGAACTGCTATAGTGATTGTGTGTCTTTCTATAGGCATTTTAATGAGTATAGGGATTAATACAAAAATCGAAAGAATTGAAGATGAAGAAACCAAGCAGGCGGTTGCATGAAACAGACGGATTCTCTCAATATTCTATTTGCAGGTGGCGGAACCGGGGGGCATGTTTATCCCGCAATTGCTTTAGCTGAAGAAATTAGATGTAAATACCCCGGTTTTAAGATTCTTTTTATCGGGGCGAAAAACAAAATTGAAGAGAAGATTGTGCCGAATCATGGCTTTAAACTTGAACTTATTGAAGTGAGAGGATTAAGCCGGAAGTTAAATCTCGAGTTATTAAAATTTCCGTTTATGTTGCTTAAGGCAATGATTCAAGCGAGAAAAATATGCAATGATTTCAAACCGGATATAGCAATTGGGACTGGTGGTTATGTTTCATATCCGGCAATAAAAGCAGCTAAAAGAGAAGGTTCAAAAGTTTATTTGATTGAGCCTAATTCATTACCGGGTAAGACTACTAATCAACTTGAAAGTTCAGCCGAAAAGATTTTTGTTCAATTTGAAGATGCTAAGAAAAGACTAAAATATCCTGAAAAGTCGATTATTAGCGGTAATCCCGTAAGAGCAAATTTAAGTCATTTAAGCAAAGAAGAGGCATGTAAGAAACTCGGAATAGATGCTAATATGACCGTGGTTCTGGTTCTTGGGGGGAGTCAGGGTGCTGCTTCAATTAATAATTGTGTCGAAAATTGGATTTTACATGGAGTGCCGGCTAATACTGTAATTGTAAGGCAAACCGGTACAAAGGACTATCAAAGCTTAAAAAAAGTAAATCACAAAAATGTACTTACATTTGAGTACATAGAAGATATGGCAGCAGCATATTCGGCAGCAGATATTGTTGTTGCAAGGGCAGGAGCAACAACAATTGCGGAGTTATTATTTACCGGTAAGCCATCAATACTGATTCCTTCACCGTATGTAGCAGAAAATCATCAGTATTACAACGCCAAATCATTAGTAGATACAGGAGCTGCACTTTTAATTGAAGAAAAAGAGTTAGAAAATAAATTTGAAAGCACAATAAACGGGCTGTTAGAAAATACAGTAGAGTTTGAAAAAATAAAAAAAACGGCTGAATCTGCGGTAAAAAAAGACGCATTAAAAATGATTTTAGCCGAAATATTTAAAACAGAAAAAGCAGAAATTAGAAAATGATCGCAAAGTTTAACAAAGTTCACATGGTTGGTGCCGGCGGTATCGGAATGAGCAGTATGGCAGAAATATTAAACTCGAAAGGTTTTAAGGTAACGGGCTCAGACCGTGCTGCTTCTGATAATACTCAGAGATTAGAAAGTTTAGGAATTAATATTTATATAGGGCATGACGCAAGTAATGTGAATGATGCAGATGTTGTTGTGTATTCATCGGCTGTGAATGAAACTAATCCCGAAGTAAAATTTGCATTAGATAATAACATCCCGGTGATTAAAAGAGCAGAAATGTTAGCCGAAACAATGCGAATGCACCGGTACGGTATCGGAATTGCCGGAACGCACGGCAAAACTACCACAACTTCTATGGTGGGTTTAACTCTTACTGAAGGAGATATTGACCCTACTATTATTGTAGGGGGAAGAATCAGTTCAATGGGCGGAACTAACGCAAGGCTTGGCAAGGGAGATTATATTGTTGTAGAGGCAGATGAGTTTGATAGAACATTTTTAAAATTAACACCTGCTATTGCGGCAATAACTACTCTTGAAAAAGAGCATTTAGATACTTACAAAGACCTTGATGATATAAAATTGGCATTTCTCGAATTTGCAAATAAAGTACCCTTTTACGGTTTTGTAGTTTTATGCTTAGATGAGCCGGCTCTTCAAGATATTATGCCGCATATTAACAAAAGAATTATCACTTATGGATTAACTCCGCAAGCTGATGTTAAAGCCATAGATATTTTATTTGATGGGCAAAACAGCGAGTACACATTAGTTTATAAAGATGTGGAATTAGGTAAAATCAAGCTCCATGTACCGGGATTGCATAATATCCGTAACTCATTAGTTGCAGTTACAATAGCAATTGAGCTTGGAATTGAATTTGAAGTAATTCAGAATGCTCTTGATTCTTTCAGCGGAGTTTATAGAAGATTTGAAGTGAAGTACGATAAAGAAATTATGATTGTTGATGATTATGCACATCATCCGACAGAAACAACTGCCACTCTTACCGGAATTCGTTCCGGGTGGAACAGAAGGCTTGTCGCAGTTTTTCAGCCGCATTTATATACAAGAACAAGAGATTTCTACCTTGAATTTGGCAGGTCTTTTTTGAATTCAGACATTTTTATTTGCACAGATGTATATCCTGCAAGAGAAGAGCCAATTGAAGGAGTTTCGGGGCAGTTAATTGTTGAGGCTGCAAAGAAAATTGGGCATAAAAACGCAATCTACATACCGGATAAAAATGATGTACCCGGGTATTTAAAGTCAATAATGGCTAAAGGTGATATCATTGTAACTATGGGAGCCGGTGATATCTGGAAATATGGCGAAAAACTCAGGGAATTGATAGAGTTAAAATAGAATGGCTGCAAAGAGATCAAAAATATACCCCGCGCTTATAATCATGGTAATTTTTACCGGATTATTCATCTATTTGGGTATATATGACTCAAAAAAAATAGCAGCACAAGGATTAACAGAAATCAATTTTGTTGGTAATAATCTTTTAGATCAAAGCGAATATATCAATTTTGTTTACAGCTCAAAAGACTCAGGAACAATTTTTACAGCGGCAGAATTTAGAGAGTCTTTGCTTAAACATCAATATGTTGTAGATGTAAGCATAAAACAAAGTCCCGATGGTTCTGCAAAGGTTTCAGTTAAGGAGAAAGAACCGGAGGCACTATTAAAGTTAAAGGATTCTTTTTACTTGATTACTCAGAGTAAAGAACTTATACCGGTTCTTAACGGATTAAAATCGATGAATTATCCTGTTGTTGATAATTTTAGAATAGACAGTATTGACCATAATGATATAAGTAAGAATCAAGATATATACTCTGCTTATAAAATTATCAACGCTGCCAAAATTTTGAATAGAAAACTATTAAATGACATTTCCGGAATTGATTTAAGGTTAGGGGGAGATATAGTGATTTCAATAACCGGATTTAAACCTTTTGTGATATTTGGAAGAGAGGATACTGCCCGCAAAATCGTGTATTTAAATAAGCTGTATTCAGAAAGGGATAGGCTAACACAATCGTTGGCAAAAGCCAATTACATTGATATAAGATATAAAAAAAGCATTTTTTTAGGTATTGAGGAGGAGATGAAATGAAACGAGAAATTGTAACAAGTTTAGACATAGGTACTACAAAAGTTGTCTGTGTCATTGCTGAAAAATTACCGGAGAATAAGTTTAATATTCTTGGGTACGGCGTTGCTGCTGCAGACGGATTAAACAGAGGTGTTGTTGTAAACACCGGAAGAGTTGCAGATGCAATAAAACAAGCCGTTAGTGCAGCCTCCAAAATTGCGGGAGTTGAAGTTGAGCACCTTAATGTTGGTGTTTCAGGTGACCAGGTAACGAGTATGCGTCTTAGAGCTTATGTAACCGTTTCAAGCCCGCTGCGTGAGGTAACTCAAAGCGATCTTGAAAGACTGAAAGCTGATGTCAAGATGATGCCCAAGCCGGCAGAAAAAGAGATTTTGCATATAATTCATGAAGAATTTTTTGTTGATCGTCAAGCAGGTTATAGAAACCCTATCGGAATAACCGGTAGCAGGTTAGAAGCATCCAATCACATTGTTGTTGTTCCGCAGCAAACTCTACAGAATTTGAGGGCTGCAGTTGAGAGAGCCGGTTATAAAGTCAAAGAATTCATTTTAGCTTCAATTGCTTCGGCAAACGCAGTATTAAATGACCGTGAAAAAGATTTAGGCGTTTTGGTCATGGATATCGGAGCAGGTACAATCGAAACTACAATTTATCATGATAATAATGTTAAATATTCGAGGGTGTTTGTGCCCGGAAGCGAACAAGTAACTAATGATATTAGAGAAACTTTGGGTGTGATAAATATTGAAGCTGAAAGATTAAAAAAGGATTCCGGATATGCAATTTCATCGGCAGTTTTAATTGATGAAGAAGTACTTATTAAAGGTGTAGGTGCAAGAAGAGATACTACAATTCCGATAACCCTTTTATGTCAAATTATTCATTACAGGATGAAAGAACTGATTGAGTATGTTGAATCGGATGTTAAACAATCCCACTTAAAAACTAAACTCTTAGCCGGTATATTTATTACAGGAGGAGGCTCTTGGTTAAGAGGTTGTGAAGATTTAGTGAAATCTATTTTTGGTATAGAGTGCCGAATGGCATTACCTTCGGATAAATATAAGAGCGAATTTATCGAAATTTTAAAACCCGAATTTGCTACTGCCTTAGGACTTCTTGAATCTTTAGGTGATCCGATAATTAAAGAAGAAAAAGAAGAAAAGGAGTCAGAAAAGGAAGAAAAATCCGGTTTTATGTCCATTTTCGGAAAGTCGAAGAAAGAAAAAAAGGTTACCGAGAAAGAGAAAGAAATGAAAAACAGTGCATCAAAGGAAGCAGGCTCAGAAGAAAAAGCATCACCTAATCCAATTAAAAGAGCCTATAACACAGTTAAAGACACCTTTTTAAGAAATGTAAAAGAATTCTAACTATGAAGAAAGGAATTAGAATATTAGGTATCGGAAAAGTTGGAGCTAAAATTCTTAACACCGGTATTATGTTTGAAAATAGTGAGGTTTCGTTCTCGATAATTGACACTGAAAAAGACTCACTGAAAATGAGCAATAGTGATCAAAATCTTCAGGTCTCAAAGTTGTTCACTAATTATCTGGCGGGAACGGGTGCAACAATTATTGATGAGATAACAATCATTAAAACACAGAACCAGATTAAAAATCTGATCTATGATTATAATCCTGTTGTAATTGTAACCGGGTTAGAGAGTTCTTCTAGTTCGGTATTAGCTGCAACCGTATCTTCGATTGCTTCAAAGTTGAGCAAAACTGTGATTTGTTTGGTTGTTAAGCCTTTGTTGGATATAAATTCGATGAATTTAAGGATTTACAAAGAAAATACCGTAATTCTGGAAAAAAGTTCTGTTTCGGTTTTTATGATTGATAATTCGGTGCAAGAAATCAATGCCGGTAAACAAACCCCTTTTGTAAATGATATTGCAGGAGTAATCAATTTTTGTGGCAATAAATTGCAAAATAAGGGGCTAAGTTTATTAGAAACCGGAATTCTCTATCCTGAATATGTAAGTATAATTAATAAAATTTTAATCGCAATGTGCTCCCTTGATTTAAATGACGATGAGCAATCAATTGATATTAATTTAATAACCGGTGTATATGCAGAAGCCGGCGTGATAAAAAAGAGTTTTAAAAAATTAACGGAGAACTACAATGAGTGAGTCAAGATTATTTGTAACAATGGACGCTGAAGAAGGTGCAAAACTTAATGAACATGTTAAAATTAGAGTGGTAGGAGTAGGCGGCGGCGGTTGTAATGCCGTTTCTTATATGATGGAAAAAAACATTGAAGGCGTTGAGCTTATATCTATTAATACCGATTTGCAATCTTTAGAGTTAATTAAGTCGCACAAAAAAGTTCAGATTGGTAAAAACATTTCGAAAGGTCAAGGTGCCGGTGCTAATCCTCAAATTGGCAAACAAGCTGCTATTGAGGATACTGATGCAATTAAAGAAGTATTAAAAGGCAGCGATATGATTTTCGTAACATGCGGTATGGGCGGAGGAACAGGCACAGGTGCTGCTCCGGTTGTTGCCGAAATTGCGAAAGAATTAAAAGCCTTGGTTGTTGGTATTGTTACTAAACCGTTCCTCTTTGAAGGTCCTAAGAAAATTCGTTATGCCGAACAGGGAATTGAAGAGCTCAAAAAGCATGTTGATAGTTTAATTGTTATTCATAATTCAAAATTGATCAATCTTTATGGCAAAGAGCTTGAAGCATTTAAAGGTTTTGATAAACCTAACGATATACTCTTTGAAGCAACAAAAGCAATTTCGGATATCATTACCATTAAAGGTAAAATTAATGTTGATTTTGCAGATGTCAAGACTATAATGACAAACTCGGGACTTGCCTTAATGGGTACAGGAAAAGCTAACGGTGAAAACAGAGCAATAGAAGCCGCACAGATGGCAATTCAAAGTCCACTTCTTGAAGGAGTTGATATAAGAGGTGCACAGAAAATACTTATTAATGTAACTGCTTCCGCAAAATTTTCGCTAAGTGAAATTGAAGAAGGTGCTAAAGTTGTATATGACTCGGCAGCTGAAGATGTTGAAATTATTTTTGGTGCGGTTGAAAAAGAAGAAATGGGTGACTATGTAGCATTCACCGTAATTGCCACAAGTTTTGCAGGTTCAACTCAAAATGCAAAATCAACAAAAAAACCTGAACCGGATCCGGAGAAAAGAGCTACTCTAAATATATGGGCTAATGTAACTGAAAAGAATCCGGATAAACACAATTTGGAGGTTCCCGCTTATATTAGGAATGCACAAAATCCCGATGCCCAAAATAGTAGTAATGTAAATGTAGGAATAAGTCCTGATGATCTAAATACTAATATAGCACAGGAACAGAAAAAGAAATTAGATCCTAAAGCTAACAAATATTCAACTGGAGACGATAAAGCCACACCATTTATGGCAATGATACTTGACTAATAAAAAAGATGTTAATAATCAATATAACCGGAGAGTTTTCGGATGATCTGCATCCTTCATTCGTTTAACTTTCCGGTTTTAATTTATTATAGAGGATAGTTTAAAATAAAAAAAGCCTTACAAGTATAAATCAACCAAATTGTTGAGGAAACCTGTAAGACTTTTAATAATTAGGATTTAAAGTTTTTCATGCAATCGCAATTGTCACACTCAACCGGTAAGTCACCTGATGATTTAATGAACTCTGCAATAGTACTAACTACAAATTCAATTTGCTCTTTAGTTAATTCCGGGTAAATCGGAATTGCAACAGAATCAGCAGCAGCACAGTTAGAAAACGGATAATCTTCATCTTTTGCACCAAGATAACCAAAACACTCTTGACGATGAAATGGTACAGGATAATAGACTTCGTTACCAATATTTTGTTCAGTTAAATATTTTCTGAGAGCGTCTCTTTTTTGTACTCTAATTACATACTGATTATAGATGTGGAAATTTTGAACTGAGTCAGATCTATAAATAGCTTTAGGAAGAAGAACTTGATTTTTTTCATCAAAGGTAATTCTACCGGTTTCTTGAGCAAGTCCTGCCTCTACAAACAATTTATCATAAAGCGCCGCATTAGTTCTTCTTTTTTCAGACCAACCGTTCAGGTGAGGAAGTTTAACACTTAAAACTGCGGCTTGAATAGAATCTAAACGGAAATTACCTCCTATTACTTTGTGGTAATATTTAGGTTTTCCGCCGTGAACTCTCATAATTCTTAGCATTTCAATCAAGTTATCATCATTTGTAGTAACCAAACCACCATCGCCAAAACAACCTAAGTTTTTGCTCGGGAAGAATGAGAAACATCCTACATCGCCAAAATTACCGACTTGTTTACCGTCTTTGTATTGAACGCTAATTGCTTGAGCACCATCTTCAATTACTTTTAGATTATGCTTTTTAGCAATCGCCATAATTGGTTCCATATCGGCACTTTGACCGAAAAGATGCACGGGCATAATTACTTTTGTTTTTGAAGTTATTTTTGCTTCAATATCTCTTGGTTCAATGTTAAAAGTGATGGGATTAATATCAACTAAAACGGGAACCCCTCCTAATCTTGCAACCACACCGGCAGTAGCAAAAAATGAGAAGGTTGGCATAATAACTTCATCACCGGCTTTGATTTCTAAAGCCATGAGAGCTAATAGAAGAGCATCTGTACCTGATGAAACGCCTACTGCATATTTGCAACCTAAAAAATCACACATTTCAGTTTCAAGCTGTTTAACGGCAGGTCCCATAATATACTGTGCATTTTCTGCAATAGTTAAAACCGCATTATCTAAATCAGTTTTTAACGATCTATATTGAGCTGTTAAGTCTAAGAGTGGAACTTTCATTATTTAACCTCCGTAACAATATTTTTTTCTTTATCGAAGAAATATTTAACACCGGATTTAGAACAAGTAGCATAACCATTTTCGTCAAATTTAAGTCTTTCGCCACCTTCAGAATACCAGCCTTTAATTTTAGCAGGATTTCCTACCACCAAAGCAAAATCGGGAACATCCTTTGTAACAACTGCACCGGCGCCAACAAAAGCAAATTTACCTATGGTAGTGCCGCAAACAATAGTTGAATTTGCACCCAATGAAGCGCCTTCTTTAACCAAAGTTTTGATATAAAAAGCCGCACCTACTTGAGGATATTTACTTCTCGGATTTAAGATGTTTGTGAACACCATTGAAGGTCCACAAAATACATAGTCTTCTAATTCAACACCCTCGTAAACAGAAACATTGTTCTGAATTTTTACGAAGTTGCCTATTACAACATTATTTCCGATATTTACATTTTGACCTAAAATACATTTTTTACCAATCTTAGTACCTGATTGGACATGTGAAAAGTGCCATACTTTGCTGCCTTCTCCAATTTCTACATTATCATCAACCACTGCGTATTGATTGACATAAAAATTTTTTTCTTTATTTTCGCTCATGATTTTAACCTTTCTTGCGCTGTTTCAAGTATCTTTAGAACTTCTAAAGCGTGAATTCCGTCAGATAGAGGCGTTTTATCCTCTATTATACAATTAAAAAAGTGTTTTTGCTCTTCGGCTAAAGGGGGTTTAGTGTCGTACTGAACAACTTCAAATGAATTATCGAAAGGAAGAAAAGTGCCGTCATCTCCTTTTTTAAAACCCTTTGAATAAAATTTCAGTTTATCTGTTTGTGCAGAATCTTCAAAAACGAACATACCCTTTGAACCAATTACTACTAATCTGTGCTCTTTGAAGGGGTGTAACCAACTCACAAAAATGTGTGCGGTGATATTTCCCGGATACTTCAAAAAAGTGATTGTACTATCTTCAATGTGAGGTTGAATCACAGCAGAGCCTTTTGCCATTATCTCAATTGGATTAACACCTGTGAAATATTGAATAATTGAGATATCGTGGGGAGCAAAACTCCACAAACTATTTTCTTCAGATCTTATTTTACCCAAATTTAACCGGTTGCTGTAGATATATTGAATATCGCCCAACATGTTATTTTCACCGGTTTCTTCAAGAATTTTTATTATAGCACCGTGATACAACAGTACATGACCAACCATAAGCTTTAAATTTTTGGAGGTTGCAATATCAACAAGCTCTTTAGCTTCAGATGAATACAGTGTTATTGGCTTTTCTACCAAACAATGTTTTCCTGAGTTTAAAGCCTCTTTTGCAACAAAATAGTGTGTTGAAGCAGGAGATGCAATTATAACTGCCGTAATTTCGGGATTTGAAAGAATTTCTTGATATGTGGGCACTATATTTATATCGGGAGATATAGCGTTTACCGTACTCTTTGTGTTGCTACCCGGGTCATAAACAAATATGTTTTTGGGATTTAACAAACTTGCAGAAGTTTTAAGGTGATTTTTGCCCCAGTTACCTATCCATACACCAGCCAGGTGTTAACTGACCAGGCCAGAAAAGACGCTGCCAACAGCGTGCCAGAC
>JACSRR010000227.1 GCA_014879635.1 Ignavibacteriaceae bacterium
AGAATCAAACAGAAATAATTTGAATCCCCTCCAGCCGTCGCCTTGGAGGGCGACCGTTTTGAACGCGTCGTTATAATTGCTTAAAGTAAAGCCGCTGGCACCCCCTCTTAGCGCTGCTTTCAGGTCTTGCACGAGCAAGCGCTGATCCTCAACGCTGAGGTAGCCTGGCAGGTACGATCGAATCTCCTCGACTTCCAATTCCATTGGATAAGACTTGCGTTGATTTTAAGATTCGTAAAGATCTTTGAGATTCGCGTCCCACAAATCTTCAAAATCCGATCCTAATGGCTCTTGTGCCTGAGTTAAATATTCATAAATACCCCTGATCTGCTGTTGAAAATGAATTGCTTGAATGTGTAAATCCTTATTTATGCGTGATTCAAGATACTCTTCATTACTTTAAATCACAAATGCTGAAAAAATACTTTACCCCAAATAACATGGTTTTATTTCCCGCCATTTTTTCTTAATTTCACACACTAAAAAATTGAATATAATTCTAATAAATGTCACCACTAACGCATCGAATATACATAACTCTGTTTTTTGTAATAGCAATCTCTTCATTTTTATTATTAGCTATTAACGGATTTGGATATTATTCAACTCCTCTAACAGAACGCCCATTCTCTGATTTACATAGTGCATTAAAACCAAGCGGTACCTTAGGACATTTCCTCGGAATTGCCGGATCAATTATGATGGGGGTTGGCGTAAGTTCTTATATGCTAAGGAAAAGAGTCAGAGCTCTTTTTAAGTTCGGGACTTTGAAAAATTGGTTAGAATTCCACATTTTCCTCTGTGTTACGGGACCGGTTTTGGTATTATTTCACACGGCTTTTAAGTTTGGAGGAATTGTTTCAATCAGTTTTTGGAGTATGACGGCGGTTGTTTTAAGCGGAATTGCCGGCAGGTTCATCTATACTCAGATTCCCCGCTCTGTTAAAGGTAACGAACTTGATATTACAGAAATTAAACGGCTCCAAAATGAGCTTTCTGAAAAGTTGAAAGAGGATTACAACTTAGATGAAAAAGTAATTGATAAAATAGACAGCCTGTCGAGTAAAATTTTAACTCAATCAAATAGCACTTTCACTGACTTTTTCAAGGCGCTTGGGCTTAAGCTAAAAGTTAACGGCGAAATCAATAGGCTTAAAACTGAATTGTTACAAAAACAAATTCCCGAAAGTTTGGCAATTCAAATTTGTTCAACGGCTAAAGAAAAGGTTATGCTTGATGGTAGAGTAAAAATATTAAAGTCGATGCATGCTCTTTTTCGTTATTGGCATATTTTTCATTTACCGTTTGCAATTACAATGTTTGTGATTATGATTATCCATATAATAGCGGTATTAATTTTCTCTTTTTAGTTATGAAAATATCAAAACCCCTTATTTATCTCTTTTTTGTTATAGTAGTTGTTGGAACTGCAGCTATTCTAATTAATTATAATCAATCAAGTACATCAACTTCAGGCGGGAGTAAAAATTTGGGTAGAATGCCGGATGATGAAATACATAGAAATATGAGTCCGCGTGGTGCATCTCCCGGTAAGGTATCCCCCGAATTTAAAGCAAAAATTGAATCGTTAAAAAGCGAAATTGAAGCTAACCCACAAGACACATTAAAAATAAAAGAGTTGGCTAATTTACTTGTTGCCGGACATAACCCAAATGAGGCAATTATTTATTATGAAAAACTTTTGAAACTGAACCCGCAGAGTTTGGATACTTACTTTGCTCTCAGCGATATCTATTATGAGCGTCAAGAATATGACAGAACATTAGAGCTAACTAAAAAGATAATTGAACTCACTCCTTCAGATGAAAGAGCTTACTATAATCTCGGTGCCGTAAAGGCTTCAATGAATGAGATTTCGGAAGCAAAACGAATTTGGAATGAAGTGATTGCAAAATTCCCCGGTACAGAATCTGCAAAATTAGCTGCCGATGCATTAAACAGGATATAAATGGAAGTAATAATCGAAGAGATAGCCGGATATCTTTTCGCCGCAGTTGTTCTCGGATTAACTCTCTTTTTCTACCTCCGCTCGTTGAAGAAAAAGTCTGATACTAACACAAAAAAAATTGAAAAAGCCAAAGAGGGTGGGTTTTATGAGCCTGTTTCGCTCCACCCCGTAGTAAATGAAAATATTTGTATTGGTAGCGGAGCGTGTATTGAAGCCTGCCCTGAAAAAGATATACTCGGATTAGTGCGTGGAAAAGCTACAACTTTGAATGCTTCAAGGTGTGTGGGTCACGGCGCTTGTTTTCATGCCTGCCCCGTTCAAGCTATTACTTTATATATTGGAACAGAAAAAAGAGGTGTTGAACTTCCGCATGTGTCGCAAGATTTTGAAACTAATGTAGGGATGATTTTTATTGCGGGTGAATTGGGTGGAATGGGATTAATCAGAAATGCTGTTGAACAAGGAAAGCAGGCAGTTGACAATATTGCAAAGAAAATTACTAAGACAAAGGATTGTGATTATGACTTAATCATTATAGGTGCAGGACCTGCAGGTATTTCCGCTTCCTTAAGGGCAAAAGAGAAAGGATTAAATGCAATTACTCTTGAACAAGATACCTTAGGCGGTACTGTTTATAGTTTCCCGAGAGCTAAAGTAGTTATGACCTCACCTGTAATTCTTCCTCTTTATGGCAAAGTAAAATTGGGGGAAACTTCAAAAAGTGAACTTTTAGGAATTTGGAACGAGGCTCTCTCTAAAAATAATATTCAAATAAACGAATCTGAGGGGGTAACGGGAATTGCAAGTTATAAAGACTATTTTGAAGTTACTACAGTTAAAAAAACATACCGTTCAAATTCTGTATTATTAGCAATTGGCAGACGAGGAACTCCGAGAAAATTAGGAGTGAAAGGGGAAGAGAAAGAGAAAGTTTATTACCGGTTATTAGAACCTGAACTGATAAAAGAGAAAAATATTTTGGTGGTCGGAGGGGGTGATTCTGCAATAGAGTCAGCTTTACTCCTTGCAGAAGAGGGAAATAATGTTCACATTTCTTACCGGAGTGAGGCTTTCTCAAGACTTAAACCAAAAAACCTGGAAAAAATTACTTCTGCTATCAATTCTAATACAATAAAAACTCTTTATAACACTACAATTACTGAAATATTTGAAGAATCGGTTTTATTAAAAGGTACAATTGAACCTTTTGAATCTATTGAAATACCTAATGATTTAGTTTTTGTTTTTGCCGGAGGTGAGTTACCCGGAAAATTTCTCGAAAAGTGCGGAATAACAATAACTAAGAAATTTGGAGTGCCTATATTATCGCATGAAAAATAACCTTTACCTGTGGTCACTTATACTCTCTTTAGTTCTATCTTTTCAGACTGAACTTTATTCTCAATTTTCTCCGGGTGATCTCTCAAATGCTCACTCTAATCTTGAAGGGATGAGCAACTGTTTCAAATGCCATACCGCAGGTGACAAAGTACCCAATTCAAAGTGTCTTGATTGTCACACTCAAATTCAAAATTTACAGAATAACGGAAGGGGTTATCACTCAAATAGCGAAGTTACCTCAAAAAATTGTATTACATGCCATAGTGAACATCACGGCAGAAATTTTCAGCTAATCAGGTTTGATTCCAAGAATTTTGACCACAACAAAACCGGTTATAAACTGACGGGAAAACATGAATCTTTGAAATGTGAGAGTTGCCACCAGTCAAAAAATATTGCAAACGCAGATCTCAAAAAAAAGGGGAAAACTTTTTTAGGCTTAGAAAAAAATTGTGCATCTTGCCACTCCGATATTCATTCCGGTACACTCGGAAAGGAGTGCCAAAATTGTCACTCTGTTGAGGGATTTGTACCCGTAAAAGGTTTTGACCACAATAAAGCTGCATTTGTTTTAACCGGTGCTCACAAACGGGTTGACTGCTCTAAATGTCACAGGACAGAAAAAATTAACGGTAAAGATGTAAAAGTATTCAAGGGAATAAGCTTTTTTTCATGTCAATCGTGTCACAAAGATATCCATGAGGGAAAATTTGGAGCTGATTGTACATCTTGCCATAATACTGAGAGCTTTTCACAGGTCAGAATGGCTAATTTTGACCATGGGAAAACAGCTTTCCCTTTATTAGGGGCTCACACAAAAGTTAAATGCAGTAGCTGTCATGGCGATAATTTATTATCAAAACCGAAACATGAATTGTGTACAGATTGTCACTCTGATTACCATTCAGGTGAATTTACTGAAGGAGAAATTGTTAAAAACTGTGCGGAGTGCCACTCAATTAATTCATTTTCACCTTCAAATTTCACAATTGAAAAACACAATAAAATACGGTTCCCGCTATTAGGTGCTCATCTTGCAACTCCTTGCACAAACTGTCATTTGCAAGAAGAAAAATGGAAATTTAAAAAGACTGAAATCTCATGCATAAGCTGTCACACTGATTTTCACGGTGAAGAGTTATCAAAAAAATATATGCCGGGGGATGAATGTCAGGCTTGTCACAACAATATGAGTTGGAATACAGTAAAATTCGATCATAATTTGACCGGATTTAATTTACTCGGCGTGCATTCAAAATTAGAGTGTAAAAGTTGTCACTTTAATCAAGAGAGTAATAAATTTCTTTTTGCTTCGGTGAGCGGAACTTGTAAAAGTTGCCACAATGATGTTCATTTGGGGCAGTTTGAATCTGATAAAAATGAAAATGTTTGTACTGATTGTCATAGTTTTGAAAATTGGCAGCCGTCAAAATTCAGTCATCAAAACACAAAATTTCCTTTAACGGGGGCACATTCTAAACTTGAGTGCAGCAAATGCCATAAAACCGGAAAAATAGAGAATAAAGAAGTAGTAATTTATAAAATAGAGAATTTCCTATGCGCCTCTTGTCATTATTGATATTTTTTATACCGGTAATAGTTTTGGGACAATCTCCTCACGGTGATTTAAAGGGTAATGATTGTATTGTATGCCATAGCCCGGATACTTGGCAGGTTGATTCCAAAACAATAAAATTTGACCATTCAGTTACTAACTTCAAATTGTTAGGGAGCCACAAAACGGTTGATTGTAGTACATGTCATACTGACTTAGTATTTAAGGGTACAAAAAAGGAGTGCAGTGATTGTCATAATTCGGTACATGCCGGTACTTTATCAGACGATTGTACATCCTGTCATAATACAAACTCATGGTTAATCAGCAATACAAACGAAATGCACAGAAGGAGTAGATTTCCGCTTTTAGGAGCTCATCAAACGGCGGATTGCTCATCTTGCCACGCCGGATATGAAAATTTGCAGTTTCAAGTGTTAAAGACTGAGTGCTTTGCGTGTCATTCAAACACTTTTAATTCTGCTCAAAACCCCAATCATGTTGCTTCGGGGTTTTCGAAAGACTGTTTGGTTTGCCATGATGCTAATTCAAAGAGCTGGAGCGGAGCAAATTTTAACCATGATTTTTTTCCTTTGGTGGGTGGTCATCGTTTACCAAACTGCTTTTCTTGTCACACAAACTCAAGTTTTACGGGTCTGAGCAAGGCATGTTATTCATGCCATCAACCCGATTATGAAGGAACTCTGAATCCTAACCATGTTCAAGCTAATTTTCCGAAGGAGTGTCAAACTTGTCATACTATAAACGGTTGGACACCGGCAGAATTTAACCATAATTTAACTCAATTTCCGCTTACAGGAAGGCATATTCAAGTACAATGCTCAAGTTGCCATACTAGCGGATATTCGGGTACTCCAACAGACTGTAACAGTTGCCACAGTGCTGATTTTAACGCTACACAAAACCCGAATCATATTTCCACCGGTTTTCCGAGAGATTGCCAAACTTGTCATACTACATTAGGATGGACTCCGGCGCAATTTGAACACGATGCACCATATTTCCCCATTTATACCGGTAGGCATAGAAACGAGTGGAACAATTGTAACGATTGCCACACAAACCCGGCTGATTTTAAAAGTTTTAGTTGCATTAATTGCCACGAGCATAACAAAACTGATATGGATAATGAACACCGGGGTGTAAACGGCTATGTCTATGACTCCCGTGATTGTTTAAGATGCCACCCGAATGGTGAAGAAAGACATCAAAAAAATGATAGAATTGATAAGACCGGAAACAAAATTGATTTAGATAACCTGAAGTTATTTACTACCCGCTCATTTTCTAAAGAGAGAACGGCTAATGGTTAGATTAATTCTTTTGACCGTATTTATTTTACAATTTTTTATGTTTTCTCAACAAATAGAAGAGAGAGCAGGAAAAGTTACATATTTGTCATCACAAAATGTGTATGTTGAATATTTTAACACAAAAGGGATAAATACCGGTGATACACTATTCTTTAGAGATTTAAACAATACTTTAATTCCGGCGGCAGTTGCTAATTATATATCCGGTAGATCGGTTGCAGCAACTCCTACCGGAGCATTATCAATTGAAAAGGAAATGATACTATTTGTGTTTGTATCTGTTCAGGAAGAGAAAAGCGACCCCAAAATTGAAGTGAAAGAAGTTGAACAGCCGGTGAAAAAAGAAGTTGAAACTGAGAGTAAAATTACCGTCAAAAATAAAGGGCGGAAATCAGTTTACGGTAGGTTCTCTGCGCAATCTGTCTCAGATTTCGGAAATACACCCGTGTATGGCTATAATCAACGATTCAGATATTCGCTTTCATTTACCGCAAATGAGATAAACGAATTGCCTCTCTCGTTTAATTTTTATTCAATTCTAGCCTACAGAGTTAGTGATTTGTCTAAATCTGAACATAACCTCGGTAAAATGTTAAAAATATACAGTTTGAATTTAGAATATAATCTTGATTCGTTAACAGAATTAAAAGCCGGAAGATTTATTGAAAGTAATCTTAGTTCAATAGGTACTGTTGACGGCATTTCTTTTATCAGAAAGTTCGATAATTTTGATGCCGGGTTAATTTTAGGAAGCCGACCAAATTTTTCGGATAACGGGCTTAACTTTAATTTATTTCAGTTTGGAGGCTTTATTTCAAATTTTTACGAATCAGGGAGTACTTCAACAAGAAATTCCTTAGGTATCGTGAACCAAACCGAAAGCTTTAATACTGACAGGCGATTTATTTATTTTCAAAATTCGACATATTTTTCTAGTTTGTTGAGCTTTTTCGGATCCGCTGAAGCTGATATTTTTAAAAATGAGAACGGTGAAGCCAAAACAACTTTTTCTTTGACAAATTATTATTTAACAATTAGGTACAAACCGGTTAATGAGATTAATCTTTCGTTATCATTTGACGGCAGGAAAAATATAATTTATTACGAAACCTTTAAAAGTTTTCTTGATTCAGTTTTGGAAAATGAGATGTTAAACGGTTTTAGAATCTCCGCATTAATTAAACCTGTTAAAAACTTGTTTTTCAGTTTAAGATATGGCTACAGAAGTACAAGTAGTGACGCAAGAGCCTCCACACATTATGGTTTTAGCATTAATTATTTGAATCCTCTACTATTTGATACAATGACCGAACTGTTTTTTAATTCAAATACCGGAGCTTATCTGACCGGTAAAAATTTTGGATTCTCGCTCTCAAGAGATTTAACTGATGAAATAAGTTTAAGGGGGGGATTTAGGTATAACTCATATATTTTTGAAAAAAGTAACATTGACTTTGTTCAAAGAATTCTTGATTTTGAAATCTATTGGCAAATTTTGAGAAATCTTTATGCCTCAATTAGTTTTGAAGGGCAGTATGAAACACTAGAAACTTTTAACAGAATTTACTTTTCGGTTTCCACTAAGTTTTAAAGGGTTTATTAATCGATTTTTAGTATAATACAATTCAGAAACTGTTCTGAAGGCAACTTTGTAGTAATTATCCGGAGAAGATTTTAGAGCGAATCACTGGCGTTTGTTAGTATAAAAGCAGTGAGTAAGATAGTTCGTTTAAGAAATTGCAGGGGGAGAGGTTATATCTCGCCCCTTACAACGACATCTAAAATATAATATAAACTGAATATAGCAAACTAAGCGAACTGTTTACCTGCCAATAATAAACCTATAATTGTTTTACTAAATCCTTCTTCTAAAACCTTCACCGAGTATTTCATGAACACTATTAATAATCATAAAAGCATCGGGGTCAATTCTGTGCACAATTTCGGTAAATCTTGGTAGTTCTTTGTTGGTAATTACAGTAAAAATTAATTCCCTTTCTATATTCTTATATAACCCTCTAGATTTTAAAGCTGTTGCGCCGCGACTTAATTCATTCATTACTGCCGCCGCAATCTCTGCATGCTTATCAGAAATAACGATTGCAGCTTTTGCATAATCGAATCCGTCAATTATAACATCAATTAATTTTGATGAGACAAAAAGCAAGAAAATAGCGTAAAAAGTTAGCGCCAAAGCTGGTTTATCCGGAGAAAGATCTTTTTGATCTATAATAAATCCGGCTAATGCGATAATAAAAAAATCGATGATAATGATAGCCTGACCCGGTTTAATACCGTATCTTTTTCTTAAAATTGCAGCAATAATATCAGAGCCGGCAGTTGTACCTCCAAATTTAAATATAATTCCTAATCCTACACCTAATAATACCGCACCAATTAGAATTAGAAAAAAGAAATCGTTTTTCAAAAGTTCTTGAACGGTTTGAGAGTCTTGCATTCTTATAAATCCTAATCCGGGAATATCACCCCTTACGAAATCTATAAAAAAAGAATTCAGTGTAAAACCGACAAAAGTTCTGACTCCGAACTGTTTACCGAGTTCTTTTAGCCCCCAAAAGTATAACGGGATGTTAATAAGCCATAACATCACACCAACGGAAATGGTACCTCCTGAAAGATAGTGCACAGCCATAGAAAGTCCGCTTGCACCGCCGGGTACTACCCTTGCATCAACCAAAAATACACCTATTCCGGTTGCCATTAAAAAAGCGCCGAGAGTTATAAAAAAATAATCCCGTATAATTTCTTGTTTAGTTTTTATGAATATTTCCATTTTCTTTTTGATATTCTTAAATAATTATTAAAGTTCAAGTTCAAATTTAAGCAGTATTGGGTGAACTATTCATTTAATTTTTTATAATCTTCAGAGAAATTTCAATCAATAAGAGGGGGTGAGTTTTTGCAAAGAATTATTGCAGTACAGGTCGAAAATATATCTATTTTTGTTGAACAAAGTACTTTAAATAATTAAAGAAGGTAAAAACTTTTTGAATTGAAAATTATCGAATGTGGAGGAAAATTAATCTTCTATAATAAAATATTACGCAATATTTTTGGGAAAAAGCATTACTGCAAAAATTACAAAAAACAGTGATTTAAGAATGAAAAAATTATTAAGATTTCTCTTCAAGAGGCAGCTTAAATGTGAATGAAGAGCCTTTCCCTTCTTCGCTATGTAAAGTAATAGTTGCACCTAATAGACTCGTATATTTTTTTACGATAGTTAAACCTAATCCCGTTCCTTCAAAAACCCTGCCATATCCTTCGCTCACTTGTCTGAATTCTTCCCAAATTTGTTCCTGAACAAAAACCGGGATTCCTAACCCTGTATCTGTTACAGAAATAACAAGTTCTTTATTCTCCTCACCGTAAAATCCTGCAGATATTTTAACTTCTCCCTTTTGAGTGTATTTAACTGCGTTACTTAAAAGATTAGATAAGATATCGCGAATCAATTTTTCATCTGTAATCACATTCAGTGAGTCATTTTTAAATTCTTTAACAAAGTTTAAGCCTTTATTCTGAGCTGCAGATGCAAAATGGTTAAAAATATCGTTGATAATAGAGGTTAATTCGACAGAAGATTTATTTACAAAAATTTCAGAGAACTCCAACTTTGTAATATCAAGAATTTTAGTTAAAGTTTCGGTTAGTCTGAGCGAAGAGTTATGTATTCCTTCAATATATTTTCTTGCTTCTCCTTCAATATCTTCATCGAGTAAAAGTTCGGTAAAGCCTAAAATTCCTACAAAGGGGGTTCTGAGCTCGTGACTCATAGTTGCAAAAAAATGTGATTTTAATCGATTCATTTCTTCGGCTTTTTCTTTTGATGTAATTAATTCGGCAATCAGTTTTTTAATATGAGTTACATCTTCACTAACCGAAATATAAAAAGCTATTTCACCGTTATCATCAAAAAGGGGAGTAATTACGGTTTTTGACCAAAATAGTTCGCCGGATTTTTTCTTGTTAAAAAATTCGCCTCGCCATTCTTCCCCTTTAGTTATTGTATCCCAAAGTTGCTTGTAGTATTCATCGGTCTGAAAATCAGATCTTAAAATTGAAGGTTTATTACCAATTGCTTCATGTTTTTCATAACCGGTTATCTCCGTAAATCTTGGATTAATGTACTGGATTATGCCGTTTTTGTCTGTAATAATGGTAATAAAAGGACTTTTATCTACTGTGAGGCTGAGTAATTTGTTAAGTTTTTCAGCTTCCTTCTTTTTGCTTACATCTTGAACGATAGAGTGAATAACAGTTTTACCGCTGAGTAAGAGCGGACTGGTGAAAACTTCAACATCCCTTAGAGTGCCATCTTTTAATTTATGAACAAATTCAGAATGAGTGAGGTCGCGGCTGATTACTTTACTCATCTCTTTGGCTATTTTCTCGGGGGAAAGCGTGTTAATTTGAGAAATATTCATTTGTTTTAATTCTTGGGTGCTCCAACCGTAGAATTTACCGGCAGCATTATTAGCATCCAGTATATCACCTGTTACACTATTTATTAAAAGTTTTACAGCCGAGTGATTTTGGAAAATATCTTTAAACTTTTTTTCGCTTTCCTTAAGCTCAAAATCAGAATTTAGTTTTTCCGAAACATCTTCAGCAAATCCCAAATAAGTATTTTGAGAAAGGGTTGTTGCGGTGAAACCCCACCATTTTACGGTTTGGTCTGCTCTTTTGATTGAAAGAATATTGTAGGAAAAGCCGGTTTCTTTAACTCCCTTAAAAAAGTTAAAACCGTCTGTTAATGATTTTGGGGAGAAAAGGTCAGAAACCTTCATCGTCAAAAGTTTATCTTTTGGGTGGCCTGAGAGAATACATGCTGTTGAGTTAACATCAATAAACTCAGAATTTTGATTCATTACAAAAATGCCGTAAGGAGCATTTTCAATGTACCCGTGAAATTTTTTCTCGTTCTCTTTTAATAACTCGTAATTTTTGTTTTTCTCATCAAAATCTTGAAGCACTTTGCCTATTAAAATAGTTATGATAGGATATACGCCCAATACTGTGATAGTTATAGTTTGAAAAGTTTCTTCAACAACATTAGATGGGAGAGTAGTCATCAGCAACATCATTATAAGGTTAACAATTAATCCAAATAGATAAAAATTGCCGATGGTGAGATTAAATTTACCTTGCATTTTTGCACGATAGAAAATGTAGCCAGTAATTAATGAGGCAATTATAACTGATACACCTGTAACTGCACCGCCGCCGCCTATATAAATTCTGTAAATAATTGACATTACAGCAGAAATAGTGCCTGCAACAGGACCAAAAAAAAGAGTGCATAGAGAAATAACTACCGATCTACCGTCAAAAATTATCCCTTCGTCTAATACAAAAGGTCTCAGCATACCGGCTATCGCAATGATTCCGAATAATAAACCTTGTAGAATCTTTCCTTGTTCTGAACCCCCCTTAAATTTGGATTCAATAAAGCCGGAAATAATGCTTAAAGCTACTAAGGCAAAAAGGCTATATAAGAGGTCAATTACAATCAATAAATTACTGTCAGATAAGTAGAAAACAAAACACAAATAAAAAGAGTAACAATATTCAAAAATAGTGAAATAATTTGGTTTTTAGTGTGAGATAAAATTATTTAGTGTAAAAAGAAATGACATTTTCAAAAAATAATATTTATTGAGCGATATTAGTTTTTATTATAACAAAAATGCATTATCTTTACAATGTATTATTGTATAAATGATTTTTGATCTTTATTATTCCCGCCTCAAAAACACTTTAGCTTTAAAAATTTTAACCCTATTTAAAGGATGTACATTGAATATTCATAACTCAAATATTGAAAATGAGCAACATGAACTAATATCAAAGTTTGAAATTATCGCAACTCTTGAATCAAAAGTAAAAACTTGGATTGAAAATCACATTTCTAAACGAAAACTATGGTTTTCAAGCGACCATTTACCCTCAGAAGAAGCTAATAGTGATGATACCGAAAAAAACCTCTCGAAACTTCGCGAAAGGGCAAGAGGGGTTAGTGATGCTGCCAGAGTTGCTGTTGCCGTTAATCTTTTGACTGAAGAAGGGTTGCCTCACTTCCACAGACTGATTTCTCAACATCTTGGTGATAGAAGTTTTTGGTCAATCTGGACAAATATGTGGACGGCAGAAGAAGACAGACACGGAAATGTTCTGCGTGATTATGCACGAGATAGTAGATTATTTAAGTTTCGCGAAATTGAGCTCATGCAGTTTCATTATGTTGAATCCGGTTTTAACCCTGATTGGGATAAAGATCCTTATCGTGTATTTGTTTATACAACTCTTCAAGAAAGGGCAACTCAAATGTCCCACAAAAATACAGGTACTTTTGTTGCAAATGAAGAGCCTATGTTAAACGGTATTCTCTCAAATATTGCTGCCGATGAAGCCAAGCATTTTACTTTCTATAGAAATGTATTCAAAGAAATTCTGAAATTAGACCCCTCAAGAGCTTTAATTAGTGCTGCCTCAATTATGCCTGCAATTGATATGCCCGGTATTTCGATGCCTAATTTTCGCGAAATGGCTGATGTTATAAGAAGGGTTGGTATTTACGGACCTTGGGATTATAAAAAGATTGTAGAAGAAGCCATTAAATTTTGGGAAATAGACACTATTCAAGGTTTAACAGAATTAGGTCAAAAAGCTCAAGAAAAAATAATGTCTATACCTGCAAGGTTAGAAAAGGTTGCTCAATTTGTAGAACAAAAAACGGTTAGCAAAACTTTTTCATTTGATTTTATCTATGATAGAATATTAAAGTTCGATTAAGATAATTTTCGATAAAAAATTTTAAATAGATATTGCTTCTTTTTTGAAGAAATACTATATTTACAGTCTTGAATTTATGATTTAAGATAAACGGGGTTGTAGTTCAGTTGGTTAGAACGCCTGCCTGTCACGCAGGAGGTCGCGAGTTCGAGTCTCGTCGGCCCCGCCAAAAGAAAAGCCGCAATTTATTGCGGTTTTTTTGTTTTAAAGCGAGATTGGGAGTTCAAAGTTTTGAATTGAGTTTTTGCCCTCTATATTTTGAAGTTTTTACTATGAAATCATCTAACGGTTCTAACACCCTGTTTTGTATTAATAATGCCAAAGGCACTGTATTACCGAGCTGATAATTCAATAAACTTTATTTTGCACATTTAGAATCAGATATAAATATTAAGTTTTAGTTAAGAACTTTTTAAAACACAGTGAATTATATCTTTACCGGTTTTAAAACATCTCTATATTCTATGTAATAGCCGTTTTAAAGTATTATTAATACAAATTTATCATACTCACAAAAAATGCTTATGTATTTTTGATTACCTTTTTATTCCGTAAAAATTTATATATTACAGTTCCAAAAAAATATATTTGAGTGGCAATAAGAGCTTATTTGAGGCGTTATTTTTTGATAGACGGAAATTCTTCTTTAATAGCCCCAAATAATTTTTTATAAATTAAACTAAAGAAAAAAATATGATATACTTAGCTGCAGTACTTCTATTTTCATATCTTATCGGATCAATTCCGTTTGCAATCATTATTTCTAAAATGGTTAAAGGAATTGATATCAAACAGCACGGCAGCGGTAATGCCGGCGGTACCAATGTTTTCAGAGTCTTAGGCTGGAAATGGGGGATTCTTACAATTATTCTTGACGCCCTCAAAGGTGTTATAGCTGTAGTCTTTATTTCTCAATTATACCTGCTTGACCCTGTTGCTATTAATAACCCTACATCGCTTGAAGATATGACTATAATCAGAATTCTCGCGGGGGTTTTTGCTGTAATTGGTCATGTTTGGAGCATTTTCGCATCTTTCAAAGGCGGAAAAGGTATTGCAACCGCATTAGGAATGATGCTTTCTATAACTACTGTTGATATGCTGATTGCTATCGGTGTGTTTATTATTGTGGTTTCTGTCTCAAAATATGTTTCTCTCGGGTCTATTTTGGCTGCCTTTGCCGTAGCACTTACTTTATTTATCAGACAAAATGTTTTTCATGCCGAAATTCAGGGATATGGTACTATTTTACCGTTTGTTTTGGCTATTATAGCACTGATTGTTTACACTCATAGAGAAAATATTAAACGCATTTTGAGTGGCAGCGAAAGTAAAATCTCCTTCAAAAAGAAGAATAAATAAATTTTTATGAAAATTACCGTACTTGGTGCGGGGGCTTGGGGCACTACCTTAGCCCTCGTTCTATTAGATAACAGTAACTCTGTAACTCTCTGGGAGAGAAGTCAGCAGTATAGAGATTATATGGTTGCTAACAGTGAAAACAGTACTTATCTGCCGGGTGTTAAATTACCTCCCTCGTTAAACATTTCTTCCGACCTTATTGAAACTATTACCGGTAGAGATATAATAATTTGTGCAGTTCCTTCTCAGTTCTTGAGGGGAGTGTTAAATCAGATTGACTATTCTTTAATAAAAGATTCAATTTTTGTGAGCGTTTCAAAAGGAATTGAACAGGATACAACTTTAACCGTTACTCAAATTATTCAAGATGTATATAAAAAATTGCCTGCATCGCAATTGGGTGTGCTTTCAGGTCCTTCGCACGCAGAAGAAGTGAGCAAAAAAGTCCCTACAACAGTAGTATCTGCTTCATCAGATAGTAAAACAGCAAATACTATACAAAATATTTTTATGACCGATTATTTTAGAGTTTACACAACAGGTGATGTTCCCGGTGTTGAATTAGGCGGAGCTTTCAAAAATGTAATTGCTATAGGTGCAGGAATTATTGACGGAATCGGTTACGGTGATAATACTAAAGCTGCTATAATGACTCGTGGGGTTGCTGAAGTTACACGACTTGGAATTGCAATGGGCGCTAATCCCGAAACTTTTTCAGGACTCTCCGGCATTGGTGATTTAATTGTAACTTGTATGAGTAAGCATAGCAGAAACAGGTATGTCGGTGAAAAAATTGGAAAAGGGATGAAACTTCAAGAGGTTCTTAAAACAATGAATGCTGTTGCCGAAGGTATCCATACTTCTAAATCTGCTAGTGACCTTGCTAAAAAGTTCAATGTGGAAACACCGATTACTAACGAAGTTTACAAAATTCTTTTTGAGGATAAAGACCCGAAGTTGGCTACTTATGATTTGATGACACGCGATAGAAAAAATGAAAATGTTTTTAATCTCTGATTGAATCTGATCTTTCTTTTCCCAAATTCACATTTCGTTACACAACATTTTTTACACCGCACTCACTAATATTTTTTCCTTTATCGCAGCATTTGGCATTTAAAAAATCATAATAAATTAGATTACTTAAAAGAAAATGTTACAGATTTCACATTTCAATGATTAACGGTTAGAAAGCGTGAAAAATAATACACCTACAAAAATGTTTTTGATTAAATTTAATAACGAGATATAAACCTGTTATTTAAAAAATGAGGACAATTTGTCAGTTCTACAAGCAACAAATTTAACGAAAGTTTATCCATCGCCTTTTAAAGGTTCTAACATTAAAGCAGTGGATTCACTCACTTTAGAAGTAGGAGAGGGAACCGTTTTCGGCTTATTGGGCGGTAACGGTGCCGGTAAAACAACACTAATAAAGCTAATCTTGAGCATTATTAAACCAACTTCTGGTACATTCACATTATTTGAACAACCGGGAAACCGTCACGATTTAAGGGCAAGGATCGGTTATCTACCTGAAAATCACAGAATCCCCCCATTTTTAACGGCTAAAGAATTTTTATACTATTTCGGGTCGCTTTCGGGGATAGACCCTGCTTACATTAAAACGAAAATAGAGGAAACTCTTAGTTTAGTCGGTTTATCATTACAGCGGGATAAAAAAGTAAAAACATTTTCAAAAGGTATGCAGCAACGCCTTTGCTTAGCTCAAGCGGTGATTCATAATCCCGACCTAATCTTTTTGGACGAGCCAACAGACGGTATTGACCCTGTGGGTAGAAAAGAAATTAGAGATTTTCTTCTTGAATTAAAAAATCAAGGTAAAACAATTTTTCTAAACAGTCATATTTTATCTGAAGTTGAATTAATTTGCGATAGTGTTGCAATTATAAATAAGGGGGTATTGGTTAAAAAAGGACTTGTTTCTGATTTGACCGCCAACTATGATGAATATGTAATAAAAACCGGTAATGACCTTAGAGAAGTTAATTATTCCGGTTTTGCAAGCGGATTTAATGTTATTCTCAAAAATAATTCTGAATTAGTACTTCAAAAAAGCGAATTGGAAGAATTAAACAGATTAATTGACGAAATGAGAAAACAAAACATTTTAATTAAAGAGATTTCGCCAATAAGGAAAACTTTGGAAGAAATATATATTACAACTCTCGGCGAAAATGAAGGAGCTAAAAATTGAAAAATATAGCAAATGTGATAAAATATTCAATCAGAGAAGCGCTTTCGAGTAAAATTCTAATTAGCTACTTGGCTTTGTCTTTGCTTATTGTTGTTGTTGTTCTTATTGCCGTTGCAATAAAAGGACCTTTGAGTTATATTGATGAAAATATTCCGCCCGAAATTTTAGAGACTGAAAAAACTAGCATAATAAACATCATTTTTGCGGTTGTTGCCGGATTTCTGAGTTTTTTTACATCATTTTTGGCAATTTTTCCCGTAGCGGGATTTGTGCCCGGTATTAATGATAAAGGTTCTTTAGATATGTTGTTGTCAAAACCTGTGGGTAGATCCGAATTTTTGACAGGCAGGTATCTTGGAGGTTTGTTAATTGTTGGTGTTAATTTTGCTTTTGTAATTACAGCAGTTTGGCTAATAATTTCTGTAAGCACATCCATCTGGAACCCTTCGTTCTTATATATAATACCTTTTAATCTTTTGAGTTTTGCAGCTTTGTATGCTCTAATGTTTCCGTTAGGACTGATAACAGGCTCAAATTTAACGGGAATATTGACTTACTTTATATTATTAATTATCGTGAATCCTCTTTTACTTATAGGTCATAGTGCAGAGAAATTTACGGGAGTACTAAAAACGGTGATAAGCGCATTTTACTATGTCTTACCAAAAACTGCAGAATTGGGCTCAACGGCACTTGACTCAGCATTAAAGGGGGATCCGTTTTCTCAGTTTTTGCCGTTAATAACAACACTTGCGTTTACGGTTCTTGTTTTTTTATATGGTATTTTCATTTTTGAGAAAAAAGACTTTTAAAAGGTTAAATTGTGTTACTATTAACACTTTTTAAATTTGGCACGGTTATTGCTATTATTTGAGATATATGAAAATTAATTTAAAATCAGGACTATAGATGCAGGAAGAAAATTTCAATATAAATGATTACTTAAAGCGTTCTGCTTCAACCGGTTCGCTTGATATCATCAATTCGGTAGGTATAATCGGCGCCGGTGTTATGGGGCAGGGAATTGCCCAAACGGTTTCGGGAGCAGGTATTGAAGTTGTTGTTATTGAAAAGACTAATGAGAAAATTGAATACGCTAAAAATAGTTTATCCGATGAAATAGATAATGAAATAAAACGCTGGTCGATGACAAATAGCGAAAAAAAAGCTATCTTCAGCAGGATAAGCTGGAGTTCAAATCCCGAATTACTTTCAAATACAGATATTATTATTGAAGCTGTTGATGAAGATTTCGATTTAAAGAAAAACTTATTTTTACTCGCAGATAAAGTTGCCAAAAAAGAGGCAATTTTAGTTTCTAACACTTCTACATTAAGTTTGACAAAATTAAGTGAATTCACATCAAGACCCGATAAGGTTATTGGAATGCACTTTTTAAATCCCGTTCCTAAAAGACCATTAGTTGAAATTGTGAAAGGGTTAAACACTTCGGCACAAACAGTACAAATTTGCAAAGATTTCGCAAAAAGATTGAATAAAACTGCAATTGAAGTTTATGAATATCCCGGATATGTAACTACAAGATCAATTGTTCCGTTGCTAAACGAGGCTATGTATATTTTACTTGAAGGTATTGCATCGGCAAGAGATATTGATACAGCAATGAAAATTGGTTATAATTTTCAACACGGTCCGTTAGAAATGGCTGATATGATGGGTTTAGACGAAGTTTTGGCTTGGATGGATACTCTATGGAAAACTTTAGGTGAACCAAGATATAGAGCTTGTCCTATACTAAGAAAACTTGTTCGCGAGCGAAAACTCGGTAAAAAAACGGGACAAGGATTTTATCAATATGATTCTAACGGAAAAATAATAGAAAATTAAGCTTATGAAAATATTAGTTTTAAATTGCGGAAGTTCATCAGTCAAATACCAATTTTTTGATTTAGACAAAAATTTGGCTTTATGCAAAGGTTTGGTAGATAGAATAGGTATGGCGGGTGCAGTATTAGCACATTCGCGCTATGACGGTGAAAAAATTAATTTAGTTGCAGAAATTTTAGACCATACAATGGCTATTGAGTATGTTGTTGCTATTTTGATGAGTAAAAATCATGGTGTAATTGCAACCCAAAAAGATATTGATGCAGTTGGTCACAGGGTTGTTCACGGCGGTGAAACATTTTCAGGTTCAATTAAAATAACAGACGATGTAATCAGAGTTCTACATGAAAATATCGGATTAGCACCGTTACACAATCCTCCAAATATTAAAGGTATTCAGGCAGTAACCCGGTTGCTACCGGATACACCGCAAGTTGGCGTTTTTGACACGGCTTTTCACTCAAATATGCCTCACAAAGCGTTTCTTTACGGAATACCTTATGAACTGTATAAAAAACATAAGATCAGAAGATACGGTTTTCACGGTACATCGCACAGATTTGTTTCTGCAAGTGCAGCTTCAATGATGAATAAGGATATTTCGGAATTAAAAATTGTTACGGCACATCTCGGTAACGGGTGTTCTATGGCAGCTGTAGATAGAGGTAAGTCAATTGATACTACAATGGGTTTCACACCTCTTGAAGGGCTGTTAATGGGAACCAGAAGCGGAGATATGGATCCTTCCGTGATTTTATATATCATGGGTAAAGAAGAGTTAACTTCATCAGAAGCAAACACATTATTAAACAAACACAGCGGTTTAACCGGTATTAGCGGTGAATCAAGCGATATGAGAGATATCATAACTTCTATGAAGGAAGGACACAAACGCTCAAGATACGCTTTTGAAGTGTTTTGCTATAGAATAAAAAAATATATCGGTGCTTATGCAGCTGCTATGGGTGGTTTGGATGCTCTTGTTTTTACAGGCGGTATAGGCGAAAACTCAGCAGATGTTAGAGCTGAAGTCTGTAAAGATCTAGGCTTTTTAGGCCTTGAAATTGACGGCAAAAAAAATGATTCTAGAGAAGACGATATCTCTGCACCAAACAGCAGGGTAAAAGTTTTCAGAATTTCTACCGACGAAGAATTAGTAATTGCCCGCGATACTCAAGAGATCGTAAAAGGAAATTAGTTTTTTTTTGTTATTAGTTTGAATTTGGGTTGCCGGTTTTTGGCAACCCTTTTTTTTGTCGTTTATAAAATAATTGTCTTGATATTCAATCAACTGATAATTTCCCTCATCAAAAGGGATATCATTTCGGATTATTGTCCTGTCTCTTATACACATCTGACGCTGCCGACGACGGA
>JACSRR010000164.1 GCA_014879635.1 Ignavibacteriaceae bacterium
CCGAGATCTACACTCTCTCCGTCGTCGGCAGCGTCAGATGTGTATAAGAGACAGTTGATATTGTTTGTTAACCGGTCTGAATTTATTTCGATAAATTCAAAATCCTGTAATGGTTTTTTCTGAACGCCTTTTAATCTTTCGTTATTGCCCACTGTAAAACCAAATTGAGGGATATTTTTATCTATTAAAAGTATTTTATTTTTTGCAATTTTATTATAATTCCCGAAAAAAAGGGCAGTGGCTCGTTTTTTAATTTCTGATTTTATTTCGTTTGTGTTTAGCACATTATAACTCTCACCGGCATTAGCAAATCCTACCGTAACCGAGTTATTACCGTAGTGCACAAATACAATTGAGCCATGCTTCAAAGTTTCGTAAAGTACTTTCCCGTCTTCACGCGAAACCCTTACACAGCCGTGCGACATAGGTTGTTTCCCCAAATATTGATAATACTCCCAACCTTCTAAACCGTGAATACCTACTCCATAAGTAATTTCTTGCCAAAATATCAATGCAGTACCGGGCCAGAGAGTTGACATTACATATTCGCCTCTGTCATAAACTTTAAATATGCCTGTGGTAGTTTTCATACCTCTGTCAATTAAATCAGTACCGGTAGAAACCAATATTGTATCAGGGGGCAAATTACGGCGATGAATAATACCTCTTTGAGTTGCAAGGTTCACTTCAAAATAAGCATTGTCAAAAGTATAGAGAGTGTCTTTGACATCAATTAGAGGACCTTCGGGCAGGTAAATTGAAACGCTACTCTTTTCAAAATAAACAGGAATTTCATATTTCTGAATTATACCAAGAGCAGGAACGAGAACCGAGAAAAGCAAAAGTTTCTTAAATCCGTTCATTTTATAACTCCGTTGTTATAATAATTATATACCAATGATGCCTTTTTTGTTCCAATAATTTCGGTTAACTCTTCAATAGTTGACTCTTTAATTTTCTGAACAGAGCCAATTTTAGTGAGCAGTTTTGTTGCAATAATTTCACCAATTCCGGGAATACCGGTTAATTCCGTTTTAATAGTTCGTTTTGACCTTCTCGTTCTGTGAAAAGTAATTGCAAACCTGTGAGCCTCGTCCCTTAATTGTTGCAGAAGTTTTAAAGATGATGAAACTTTCGGAATTATTATAGGGTCTTCTTGACCGGGAACAAAAATCTCTTCTAATCTTTTAGCTAATCCGATAATGGCATAATCCTTGAATTGAAGATCTTCAAGAACTGCAACTGCGCTTGAGAGCTGCCCTTTACCACCATCAACCATAATCAAGTCAGGCAAATTTTCGCCGTTCTCTTTCACTTTTACAAATGCTCTAAAGATAACTTCACGCATACTTTTGAAATCATCTGCACCATCAACGGTTTTGATAATGTACTTTTTATAGAGATTTTTCTTCGGTTTTCCGTCAATAAAAACTACTCTGCTCGCAACAGTATCAGTACCTTGTAAGTTTGAGATATCGAAACATTCAATCTGCTTAGGTAAATTTTTTAAGCGTAAATCCCTCTTAAGAGCTGAAAGAGTATAAGGGATATTACCGTCTTTTTTCATTTTTTGAAGTTGCAATTCTTTTAGTTGAAGCTTTGCATTCTCAAGGCACATTTTAAGAAGTGATTTTAGGTCGCCCCTTTTAGGCTGAGTAAAAAAGATTTTTTTGCCTGAAACAGATTCAAACCAATTTTGTATGATTTCCGAATCTTCCAATTCAACTTCAAGGATAATTTCTGAAGGGAAATCGAGAAAATTACTATAGTATTGTTTTATAAAGGAAGAGTAAATCTCCGTTTTTTCGTCATTTCCGTTGAGATTAATTTTTATTTCTTTTTTACCGATCAGTTTGCCGTTTCTAATATTTAATACCGAACAAGAGGCATCTTTACCCTCGTATGCAATACCTATAATATCTCTATCTTCGGCATCAGTACTAACAATTTTCTGTTTATCAGAGAAAGTTTGAATTTTAAGAATCCTGTCTCTAATTTCGGCTGCAAGCTCATACTCAAAATTTTCAGCGGCAACTCTCATTTGATCTTTCATCTCTCTGATTAATTCTTCGGTTTTCCCTTTTATAAGTTTGGTAACTTGCTTAACAGTTTCGTTGTAAGATTCCGGTGATTGTAAGCCTTCGCACGGACCTTCGCACTTTCTGATATGATAATCTAAACAAACCTTAAATTTCCCTAATTTAATGTTGTTGGAGGTTAGGTTTAGTTTACAGCTTCTTATTTTAAAAGTTTGATTAATCAATCTAAGAGCCGATTTCATATTTTTTACATCGGTGTAAGGACCAAGATATTCACCGCCATCGTTAACCACCCTTCTTGTCGGGTAAATTCTTGGAAATGGCTCGTTGGTAATTTTTATAAAAGGATATGATTTATCATCTTTTAGGTTAACATTATAACGCGGCTTGAATTTTTTAATCAGATTATTTTCTAAAACAAGAGCTTCAATCTCATTATCGGTAACAATCACTTCTAAATTATTAGCTTTGTTAACCATAGCTTGAGTACGGGGAGGAATGTACTTATTATTAAAATAAGAACGCACCCTGTTTTTAAGATTTTTAGCCTTTCCAACATAGATTACTTTTCCCGCAGAATCAATAAATTGGTAAACTCCGGGATAATCTGGTAAATTCTCAATTTGGGTTGCTAACTTATCGGGACGCATAATTATTTTACAATTAATACTTATTTAAATCTACTAACTTTAAAATAAAAAACCTTGAGTAAAATCACTCAAGGTTTATAAATAAAAAAGGAAAAACTAATTAAGTTTCAAAAACATAATTTTTTGGGATTACAACAATACCGGTATCGGATACTGAAAATTTGGCTTTATCTTTCTCAGGGTCAAAGCCAATTTCGGTTCCGGGAGGTATATGTACATTTTTGTCAATGATGGCACCTCTTATTTTAACATTTCTACCGATATTACAATTATTCATGATAATTGAATCTGTGATATATGAATAAGAATTGACTCTAACATTTGCACCGATAATACTTCTCTCAATCAAACCACCTGAAACGATAGTACCGTCACAAATTAGAGAATTTAAAGTTCTACCGATTCTTTCGCCCCAGTGAGAAACAGTTTTAGCAGGGGGGAACTGGTATTGATAAGTTCTAAGAGGCCAATCACTATCGTAAAGGTTAAATTCAGGTACTACGGAAATTAAATCCATACTGGCTTCATAATAGCTTTCAAGAGTACCGATATCTTTCCAGTAAGGTCTGTTTTTCTTGTTCTCGTCAACAAACGGGTAGGCAATGATTTTTAAGCCTTGTTTTACCATATAAGGAATGACATCTTGACCAAAATCAAGATTAGGTAAGCCTTTATCTTCCATTTCTGAGAGAATTTCTTTGAGTAGCCCAGAATTAAAAACATAAACGCCCATATTAACATAAGCATAACCGGGATTATCGGGAATTTCAGGCGGATTTTTGGGTTTTTCCATAAATCCTTTGATTCTGTGAGCGGCGTCTGTTTCAACAACTCCGAAACGGCTTGCTTCTTCAATTGGAACATTTATGCAGGAAATTGAAAGATCGGCTTTCATATCAACATGGAATTGCAACATTTTCATGTAATCCATTTTGTAAATATGGTCACCGCTTAGAATTAAAACCCATTTCGATTTTTTATCACCGGCAAAAAGGTTCATGTTTTGATAGATTGCATTTGCTGTGCCAAGATACCAATCGGCGTTTAATTTTTTCTGAGGAGGAATAGAATAAATATATTCACCAAGCTCGGGATTAAAGATGTTCCAAGCCTCATATATATGTTGATTTAACGAATCTGATTTATATTGAACGAGGATATAAATTTTACGAAGCCCGGAATTTAGACAATTCGAGAGGGCAAAATCTACGATTCTGTATTTGCCGCCAAATGGAACGGCAGGTTTACTGCGGTAAGCCGTTAGAGGGAAAAGTCTTTGACCCACACCTCCGGCCAAAATCATTGTAATAGTATCTCTGAGTATTGATGCGCCGGGAAACATTATTATACCTAATTTATTTTTATGGATTGGTTAATATAATAAACTTTAAAGTTTGAAAATAGCTAATCAATATCATTTTTTGATATTATTCTATTAAAAAATTCAATTTT
>JACSRR010000426.1 GCA_014879635.1 Ignavibacteriaceae bacterium
ACATTTTTTTATTGCCTTTTTCAAAATAGTGATGAACCATTCTTCTGTTGGAGCATTGCCAGCACCATAGGTTTCTAACACAATGCCTCTTAAATTTGGAATATCAAACATGGATGAAAGAACTCCTTCATTTAGTCCAGGAAACATTTTTATAATGGCAACATTTGAATCCAACTCTTTGTGAACAGCTAATTTTTTAACTGTAGTTGAAGACAAAAGGTATTCTTGATTAATTTTAATGTGTACACCAGATTCTGCCAAAGCCGGACAATTTGGAGAGGCAAATGCCATAAAATGTTCAGCATTAATTTTGCTTGTTCGATTTCCTCGGTATAATTTATACTCAAAATAAAGACAAACTTCTTTGAAAACCGGTTTCCCTTTTTGTTTTAATGAGGCAATTTGTATAGCTGTAATCAGATTTTCCTTGGCATCCGTTCGCAAATCACCTATTGGCAATTGAGAACCGGTAAAAACGATGGGTTTTGACAAATTCTCAAACATAAAACTCAATGCTGATGCCGAATACGACATCGTGTCAGAACCATGCAACACCACAAAACCATCAAATTTGGCATAATTATCTTCTATAATTTCTGCCATTTCAATCCATTTTTGAGGATTCATATTAGAAGAATCAATCGGTTTTTGGAAAGAAATGGTTTCTATCTCACAATCCAATTGCTTTAATTCCGGAATGCGTTGTAGTAATTTTTTGAAATTAAATGCTTTTAAAGCTCCTGTTTCAAAATCTTTCATCATACCAATTGTTCCTCCGGTATAAATTAAAAGTATGTTTGCTTTAGAATGCATTTTGATATTTCATCTTGTTGGTTACAGGATTTGCATACATAGACAAGAAACTCTCCACCATTTTTGGATTTTGACTATCAATTTTCATTTCCAATCTTCTCTCAAAAAGTGACTTTTCTTCTTCGGTGTATAAATGCTGATGTTTTTCTGATTGGTGAAGTAAATCATAGGCTATAAAATTGGTTGGCCAAAGTTTATAGGTGCTTAAAATAGAATCATCAATTACTTGAGCCAAGGCTTGAATTTGACGATTAGAATTGTCTTCATTTTTCTTTATTATTTCCAATTCATCTTTCAACACATCACCAACATGAATGTGAATTCGCTTTTTCTGCCCCATTATCCCACTTAACAACGTGATAAAGTCTTCATTTTTTTCTTTAATATAGACTTCATTATTGGCTTCAGCCATCAATTGCGGCATTTTTAAAGCATCAGTTGGATCATATTCATACGAAATGGAAACCGGAACAATTTTCATTTTTTTGAAATAATCCATTACTTGCTCCTCATCTGAACCCATGGCCAGCATTTTAAGCACACCTTGATGCGTTGCGTCATTTCCGTCTTTTGTTCGACCTTCTCGTTGAGCTATCCAAACCGAACGATTTTCTCTAAACAAAAGCTGACCAATGTATTCTGACATCAATTTTGAACTTTGCAATAATTCTCTTGGTGGTAAACCACGTTGAACTAAAAAATTACGATTCAATTTTGACAATTTGAGCAAAAAATCTTTCTTCACTAAATTGTCTCCAATTGCAGAAGCGGTCATTACTAAACCATGGTCAAACAAGGAAACATTCAACACTTGGAATAACATTGCTTCTTTATACCAAGAAAAGTTTATGGAATTAGACTTGTATAATGATACTTACGATTTTATCTGTAAAACAATCGAAAAACCCAAAGCCAAACTGTTGGAAATTGGTTGCGGACCCGGCAACATCACTAAATACCTTTTATTTAAAAGACCTGACTTTGACATCTTTGGAATTGATATTGCATCTAATATGATTGAATTGGCAAAGCAAAACAACCCAACGGCACATTTTGCGGTAATGGATAGCCGAGACATTCACACGCTTGACACAAAGTATGACGGCATTATTGGCGGGTTTTGCATTCCCTATTTGTCACAAACGGAGTGCAACGAACTAATTGCTACTTCCTATGATTTATTAAACAAGAATATCAATTTTGCTCTGCCTTGTAAAGGATTTCAAAACAAATTATCTTCTACCCTCCCAATGGTTTTTGAGGGAGAAGAAGTAACCTTTAGTGATAAATTTAATATTAAAAACTTTAATGACCGGTTTTTTGAAGTAACATTATACCCTTTCAAAATAACAGCCGGAGAAGATATAAGTCACATTTCGGTAATTATTAGAGATATAACTAAACAAAAGAATGCCGAAATTGAACTTAAAGAGAGCGAACAACTATATAAAGAGCTTGTTTCAAACCTGCCGGATTTAGTTGTTGTACATCAGAACGGTAAAGTGATGTTTGCTAACTCGGCAGTAAGAGAAGTTCTTGGCTACGAAACTGAAGAAGTTAATTCAAAAAATATTTTAGATTTTATTGCACCGCAATTTCGCGATGATGTGATTAATTCTATTGAAGCAAGACTGCGGGGTGAGCAAATTTCTTCCTATGAAATACAACTAATTAAAAAAGACGGCGGAAGAATAATTGTTGAAATTCGCGGAGCATTAATTACTTATCACGGACAAACAGCCACACTCAATGTTTTAGTAAATATTACTCAACGAAAAGAGTATGAAAGACAATTAATTAGAATGAATGAACTTCTTGAAGAAAAAATTGCTGAAAGAACTTCTGAATTGACCGATGTGGTTGCTAAACTTAAAAATGAAATTGAAGAAAGAATTAGATTCGAACAAAATTTGAGAGATTCTGAGGAGAAATTTAAGGCGTTAGCTGAATACTCAAGCGATTCAATCATGCGATTTGATTTAAACTGTAACATTCTTTACGCAAACAGGGAATCGGGTATTTTTCTCGGATTAGCACTAAATGAGGGTGAATCAAAATCTGTTCATGATATCAATCTATCCGAAGAACTTGTTTTAATTTTTCATAATGCCGTTGAAGAAGTAGCTGAAACTAAGAATATGTACAGGGTTGAATTTGAGGTGAAATCAAGAGGCTGGTTTGATTTAATTGCTTCTCCCGAATTTTCTACCCACGGTAATGTGAAGTCAATTTTATGTTCACTCAGAAATATATCTAAATTAAAAGAAAATGAATTTGAGCTAATCAGTGCAAAAGAGAAAGCTTTGGAGGCTTCCCGTTTAAAATCGGAATTTTTAGCAAATATGTCACACGAAATACGCACTCCTATGAATGCCATCTTGGGCTTCACCGATTTACTTGCACTCTCTTTAAGCGAACCAAAGCATTTAAATTATCTCAATTCAATCAAGGCAGGCGGTCAAAGTTTGCTTACATTAATAAATGACATATTAGATTTATCGAAAATTGAAGCCGGCAAAATGGATTTGAACCCTGAACCGCTTGACCTAAAAACCTTTATTAAAGATATAGTTAAGATTTTTTCTCCCCGTATTGACGAAAAGAACTTAGGTTTTATCCTATCAATAGACGAAGATATCCCTAACTCACTCCTTTTGGATGAAGTCAGATTACGGCAAGTATTATTCAACCTTATAGGAAATGCCGTAAAATTTACAGATACCGGTTCTATTTCGCTCTCTGTAAGAAAAACATTTACAGATAACATAAAAAGTAAACTTGACTTAACTTTAAAAGTGAGGGATACCGGAATAGGGATTCCTGAAAACGCTAGAAATGAAATATTTGAGTCATTTAAACAACAACACGGGCAAAACACAAAAAAATATGGCGGTACCGGTTTAGGATTAGCAATTACAAAAAGATTAGTTGAAATTATGGGCGGTAAAATAGATTTAGAAAGCACTCCCGGTGAAGGAAGTGAATTTACAGTTTATCTTTTCGATATCCCCGCTTCTGCAATTGAAGTTACAAAGAATACACCCACTGAACTTAATTTATTAGATTTCCGGTTCTTACCTTCAAAAGTGCTCATTGTAGATGATGTTGAAACCAACCGCGAACTACTAACAGAACTCTTCTTAAAAACGCCTATAACCACTTTTCAGGCAGTTAACGGTCAAGATGCTATTGCTAAGGCAAAAGAGATTATACCCGATTTAATTCTGATGGATTTAAGAATGCCCGTTATGAATGGCTTCAAAGCTACAAAAGAAATTAGAAAAATAGAAAATCTGAAGAAT
>JACSRR010000432.1 GCA_014879635.1 Ignavibacteriaceae bacterium
AGAAAGCGGCGAGTATGAGGTAGAGTTCAGAGATAAAAAAGAAGAAGGAAACGACTTAGTAAGCGGCATATACTTTTACCGCATAGAAGTAAGACAAGGCAGCAGTATCCCGGTTTATTCACAAACAGGTAAGATGGTTTTTTTAAAGTAGTGGGTAGTTCGCTACGCTTTTAGTGGGTAGTGGGTAGAATTAGTGGGTTGTGGATAGTGGGTAGAAAAAAGAAGTAAAGGGTGATCCCGACAAGAATCGGGAGTAAAGGGTAAAGAGTAAAGGGTAAAAAAATAGTTGACAGTTGAAAGTTCGTTTCACTGACAGTTCGCTTCGCTGACAGCAAAAATTCTTTTATAAAAAAACACTTTTGGCTTAAATTTAAGATAATTTACCATATAGAGCACATAGTAAGGAAAAGTGAAAAAAAGAAAAATAAATTTTTGACGCCGGAGGTGTCACATATTTGTAGTAAAAAGAAAATTCTGATTTGTTCAACCCCGGAGGCGGTCGCATGTTAATTCATCCAAATTGATGTAAATCTTAAAAATAATTTACTGCCCGGTCATTTCGACTTAACTCAATTCTCACCGGCTCGTAACCGATCATTTGTATTGTGCTCGTACACCACACGCCCGTACCGCGAACCCTTTTTCTCTGTATGCTCTAAGGTTAAATAATATTTATTACCATCTAAAAATCTAATAAACCTTTGTAAAATAATTCATTAATTCATAAATCAAAAAATGTGCTCTAAAGTTGTTTAAAGTTTTTAAAATCTCCTTAATAGTAAATAAATATCATTTTTATACAAGTAATAGAATATTGCCTCACATTTATTACTATAAATCCTTTTTATTAATTTAAAATGAAATAAAATTCGTATTCATTTTCTTTAAAGGGTACTATTACTCTTATATAATTGTGATTTTAATCATGATATTAAAAGAATTTGATTTAGATGATTGGTTATTCAAAATTTAAAATTTATTTTAAAGTAGTAATTCCGTCATTTATAATTGACGAGAGCAAAGTTCCTTAGAATGGATCTGCATTAAATTATTCTTAATTATTTGTTAATAGACTGACAAATAACGGTAAATAACACAAACTAAGGAATATTAAAATGCAAAGAATTACCGTACTAATTGTTTTCTTCCTTCTCAATACATTAAATGCCCAGTGGAATAACACCATAACCCACACTAATACCTCACTCAACTCTGTAAAATTTATAAATACTACTACAGGTTTTACAGTAGGTTATAACGGAACATTTCTAAAAACTACAGATAAGGGTAAAACTTGGAATATAAAAACCGTTCCCGTAAACAGGGTATTTCTAGATTTTTCTTCCGTATCTGAATCTAATATTTGGATTTGCGGCGATAGTGGCTCAATTTACAAAAGTATTGACGGCGGTATAAATTGGGTAGATATTTCTCTCCCTATTGTAGAAAGTTTTAACTCAATTCAGTTTGTTGATTTAAATCATGGTTTTGTTGTCGGAGATAATAATAAAGCATATATGACAACTAACGGGGGTACATCTTGGTCAGCAATGACTTTACCCTTAGGTGGTAACTTTAAAAAGGTTTTTTTCTTATCAGGAGTAGTTGGTTGGATAACAGGCATAGGTGGTAATAATTTTGGTACTGTTTGGAAAACTAATGACTCAGGAAACTCTTGGTCTATAACAGCAACAGTACAAGGTATAATTTACGATGTTTATTTTGTTAACCCTCTAACAGGCTATTTTGCGGGATTGGGAATTTTCAAAACTACAGACGGAGGTAACACTCTTACAAATGTTCACAATTCACCATCATGGAGTGTTTATTCGGTAATATTTATTGATGCCTTTAAAGGTTATGCATCAGATTATTATGGTGCCGTACTTAAAACAATAGACGGTGGCGTCTCATGGTCAAATCATACTCCAAACCCTGTTACAATGAAACCGCTTTATTCACTCTATTTTACCGACGAAAATAATGGTTTTGTTTGTGGTGAAGATGATATTATGTATCAAACTACCAATGGCGGAACTTCATGGAGAAAGCAATATTTAGGGATGCCACAGTTATGGAGCACTTTTGCTTACAGTAAAGATTTATGCTGGGCAGTTGGTGAAACCGGCAAAATCCTTAAAACTACTGACGGGGGTAAAAGCTGGAGCATCACGGTACCTGAAGAACCTACTATTAACTATGTACCCTCTTTCAGGTCAATTTATTTTGCGAGTGAACAGATGGGGTGGGTTTGTGGTGACAATGGTGCTATTTACAGAAGCACAAACGGCGGTATAGATTGGGTACTTCAATCTCAGTCACCAAATCGTACTCTTCGCTCAATATTCTTTACGGGTATTGCTACCGGTTGGGCTGCCGGGTCAAATGGTAATTTCGATGATGCTTTACTTTTCACAGCAGACGGTGGTGATAATTGGACAGTGAAAGATTTTGCTACAACCGAGGGTTTTACTGAGGTGTATTTCTTAAATCCTTCTACCGGTTGGCTTACCTCAAATCAGAGATTATACAAAACAACCAATGCAGGTACTGATTGGGTAAATATTACTCCTGCCTCAAACTCCGGATTTAGTACTGTCTTTTTTGAAAGTGTTGATAACGGATGGGTATCAGCTACTTCAAGACTTCTTAAAACAACAGATGGCGGAAATAGTTGGACTAATGTGAACCAACCGAACAACTATCCTTTTAAGTCTATCTATTTTCACACACCTAATATGGGGTGGGCAGGTAGTTTTGCAGGAATTTTTTACTCAAATAATGGCGGATTAACTTGGACTAAACAGACAGATAATAACGCCCGGATTGAGAAAATTTCCTTTGTTGATAATAATTATGGTTATGCGGTGGGTTTTACAGACGGTGTTTATGGGGTTAACACACTCTCTATACTTAAAACTGAAAACGGCGGTGCAACATCAATTAAAAATGATGAACAAATTGTTCCCGTTGCTTTTACAGTTGAGCAAAACTTTCCTAATCCCTTTAATCCTGAAACAAAAATAGAATATTACCTGCCGGAAGCAGGTCCGGTTAGTGTAAAGATTTTCGATGTTCTAGGAACATTGGTTACTGAAATTGAGAGAGAATATAAATCTGAAGGAAAACACACTATTAACTTTAATTTAAACGGTTTAACGAGCGGTGTTTATTTGTATCAAATAAACTTTAACGGCAATACGATTTCAAAGAAGATGACTTTATTAAAATAGTGTAAATTTTTAATTCTAATTTTGATAGTCAATAATTAGAATAACCGCTTGCTAAATCTTTTGATTGTATAAGTTATTGAGGATTGGCAGGCGGTTTTAATTTTTTTGAGAGTTGTTCAGTTGGTTCTAAGAGGTTTCCGGATAAATACAATCTAAAATGTTTGATTGGAGTAATTTGCCGGTTTTAGTTTGTTTTTAGGTTACTAGAATTATTGAAAGATTATTAAATTATTATCTGTTTCTACTTCTTGACCTGTGAACATCGAGATCTTGATAAATAGAGATTTAGGACAAGGTGCTAAAGTCAAATAGGTGAAAAGTTACCCAACATGTATTTTTATTTCAAAAGTTTGAGCCAATCTCTTGCTTTTTCAATCGATTTAAAAAAATTTACCGAATAGCCTCTTTCCAATAAAATGTGTTCAAAAAAAGTAGCTTCTAAATAGTTAATTTCATTTGTAACAATTGCTAATTTGAAGTCCTTATCCATATTTTCTGCTGTAGAATTAATTAGTTTATAAGTATCTTTTAAACCCAGTTTATATTTTAAGTCAATCTCATCGCATAAAATTTTTTTTATTCCGCATGAAACAGCCTCTTTATAAACGGCACTTCCATAGTCAATAACATCCTGTATTCCTGATTCAAATCCTGAAGCTTTTACAAATAATATATCACCTTCAACCTTAGAAGAGTAAGAAATTGCCATTAAAAATGTGCAAACATTTTTAAACAGAACGGGCAATGAATTTTCGCCTATTGCAGATGTAGTAAAACCTGACAGCATAAACCCTAACCCACCAAACATTGTGCTGGTGATAATGGAAAGCATGAGTGCTGCTAAAATGGGTAGATACGG
>JACSRR010000264.1 GCA_014879635.1 Ignavibacteriaceae bacterium
CGTCGTCGGCAGCGTCAGATGTGTATAAGAGACAGCTATTATATTTACTCTGCTAAACAAAATTCTTGAAAATTCTGATTTAAGTACAAAGGTTTTGGAAGAAGTTTTTGATATAGTTTGGAATAAAGCTTCAATGTACGATAGCAATTCCGAAAATCCTTTTGTTTGGTTAATTTCGATTTCAAGAAATAAAGCAGTTGATTATCTCAGACGCGAACGCGACCCCGAAAATACCGATCCGTATTCGGATGATTACGAAAACTATTTTATTCTCCCCAGAATTTCGAATCAAATTGACCCGCTAAATCTTGAAATTGCGTTAAGTTTGAATAAAAATATCGAAGAATCGCTTGTTACTTTAACTAATGCTCAACAATATGTAATTTATTTGGCTTTTTATGAGGGATTATCTCAATCCGAAATTTCAAAACGGTTAAACATACCTATTTCGACCGTAAAATCGAAAGTAAAACAAGCTCTTGTTGCATTAAAAGAAAATTTGGTTCAGGGGGGTTAGAAAATGTACAATAAACAAGAACTTGAAGCTATGCTCTATGCATTTTCGCTGGGTTGCTTAGATAAAGATGATTTTATAAATTTGATGGATTATTTCCAGACAGGTGAAGATTACCTCTGGCAAGATTTGGGAGAATATCAAAACCTAAGCTGTTTATTAGCATCCTTTTTAGATTTTAAACAGCCTCCTGCTACGGTACTTGATAGTTTAGTTGCAAAATATGGTATCAGTGCAAATATTTCGTTTAAAAGTTCATCAAGAGAAGAGACTAAACCGCAGCCGCCTCAGGTAAATTTATCACAACCTGACGCAGTTACGCCCCCACCGCCTGTTGCCCCTAAATCATCAAGAATGACTGTTTTAGATCATTTTAATGTTGATGCTCCGCAAAGCGGTGAAGATGAAGACGAAGATGATATCTTTGTTCCCGAAACTGTTGGCAGAAGTTCTTCGAGACCCTCCACCGATGAACAGAGAAGACCTGCTGAAAACGGCAGACCCGAATCTTCAATAAGACCCGGAATGAATACACAAGCCGAGGTTAGATCCGGCGATAACGCAGGTAAAAAATTAGGGCGAATGCCTTGGGAAGAGCCTGCAGAGGGCGAATCAGATATAAAAAATGATGATGATTTTAGTTTTGAGCAAGACCCTCACAGTGTACTTACTCCTGAAGAACAAGAAGCTATTTCACCCCCTATAAACTTTCAAACTGCTGCAACTACACCGGGAGATATTTTTGAAATTTCGGAACCTGAACCCGAGAAACCGGTTATAAATTCTGCAAGAGCTAAAAGAAAGCAATTGTTGAATGCGGAAGTTGTTTTATCGCAAGAAACAATAAACGAAGTAAATTCTGCACCTGTTCTGGAATATCACGAGCCACCTCAAGACTTTGTAAGAGGAGATGTAAGAGAGAAAGGAAAATTCTTTACCCCTGAGCCCGAACCTGAATCTCAAGTGGCACAACCGACTTATTATCCGCAACAACCACCACCGCCTCCACAAATTATCGAAAGAATTGTTGAGGTGAACAATGCCAAAAATACCGGAATTTCGCAAGGTTTGTTTTGGGGTGTAACATCGGCAATAGTTTTGATACTCTGTTTGTTGATTGTGGTATTCTTTTTGGATATGACCGAAACAAAGCAGATGGTAAACAAAAAAGTTGATGAATTAAATATTGCTATAAATGCAAATCAAAATCTAAGAAATACTGTTTCGATAAATCAAGATTTACTCTTCTTTCTATCAAATTCGGGAACAATAGGCGTAGCGAATCTTTTCGGAACAATAGATCACCCTGATGCTGCCGGTAAATTTTTCTATAATCCCGTTGCAAAAGACGGTTATCTGCAGTTAGGCGGTTTGTTTACCTTTGATACAAATAAGGGTTTTCAATTATGGATGAAATCAGACGGGAAAATAACTAAATTGGGCGAAGTAGTTCTTGTTACTCAAAATCTACAGTTCTTTAAAATCAAGAATCTCCCTGATTTGAACATACCAATGAAAGCAGATTTATTTGTTACCGAAGAGCCTGTTACAGGAAGCTTAAACCCTTCGCAAATTGTTTGTTTAACAGGAATGTTAATTACTCAGTAGTCTTTGGAGTGTCTGTTTCGTTTTCGGGTACCGTTCCGGTATCAGGAGTGTTTTCCGGATTTTTTTGAGCCGGCGGTTCCGGTTCTGCGGGTTTTCCGTTCTCTTTTTTGTGTTGGCTTAATACAAATATTAAAGAAACTACCGCAAGTAGTATAATTAACCAATATTTTTCTAAAACATTCCAAAGCGATTTAATATAGCCGTCTAAATTCAAAGTGCCTTTGTTGCTTAAAAGTACTATAGGAACAAAGAAGAAGACGAGAGAAATAAATAATGCTTTGTAGTTTTTGGGGTCATCGAAAAATAACATCAACAAATTAATGCCAATTATCACCAATCCTGCCGGAAGTAATAATTGCTGCCAATCCATTAAAAAGAACTGTTCGTTAAGATAAATTAGAATACCAATCAAAAAAACCGTTGTACCTATTATAAGTGCCGAGGTATCATGTTTTCCGAAAACGATGTAAACAGTTGCTAAGCCTACTAAAATAAATCCGAAAGCAAATATAAAGGTGAAGGTTATATCCAATACTCCGAAGAACTTCAAGAGCATTGTAATTGAGACTAACAACAGAAGATAAATAACGAAATTTTTTGCGTGTTCCATAATTCTAAAGAATTTTCATTCCTAAACTTGATGCAACAACACCTACTGTAAAAGCGGCGCTCTCGTTCTTATTGTCTAAAATTGGATTAACTTCGGTAATTTCTAATGATGACATACAACCGCATTCTGCAATGGTTTCCATAAAAAGATGGGTCTCACGATAACTTAAACCGCCCGGAACGGGAGTTCCTACGCCGGGTGCAATAGAAGGGTCAACACTATCAACATCAAAGCTTACATGTATATGGTCAACTTTATCTTTGAACTGTTTTAGCACGCGTGAAGTTATTCTGTGAATCCCTAATTTATCTACATCCTGCATAGTGTAAACGGTTACGCCTGCCTTTTTAATATTTTCTCTTTCGCCGGCGTCAATACTTCTTGCACCTATAATAACCACATCAACAGGGTCAACTTTTCTTCCCGGAACATAAAAATTCACTAAATCGGGGTGCCCCATTCCGATAGCTGCTGCCAATGACATACCGTGAATATTTCCCGATGGGGTAGTTTCATGCGTGTTCATATCTGCGTGAGCATCAACCCAAATAATACCGAGCCGCTGTTCTTTTTTTCTACAATATGCAGCAATACCGCTCAAAGTGCCAATTGCCATAGAGTGATCGCCGCCTATACAAAGCGGAAAATAATTTTTATCTAATGCTTCTTCAACTCTGTGAGCTAATTTGAGTGAAGTTCTTACAATTTCATCAAGATACTTGAGATTGGGGTCGCCTTGATTTTGAGTTTCCATAATTTTGACGGTAATATCACCAAGGTCAAGCACATCAATGCCGAGTTCGGTAAGTTTTTCGGATAAATTTGCAATTCTAAGAGCCGAGGGACCCATATCAACGCCGCGTCTTCCGGCACCTAAATCCATCGGAAAACCGATTATACTAACAGTCTTTTTCATAAATAAATGCAATAAGTTTAGAAGTATCAGAAAGTGAAATAGTCAAGCTATGAAAGATAAGAAATAAATGCAAATTGACAAACGAATCACCTAAAACAGATTTATGTTAAAGGGAGGCGCAAGGCGCAGTGAAGGGAGGCGCAAGGCGCAGTAATGGGGGGCCGAAATGAAAAGAAGTTTGGGGTTTGAGGTTGAATTTTTCTACACACTACCCACTAAATCATTAACAGCAGATCAAACAGAGGGAAAAGTTTTGGGGTGTCGGGGGTTCGAAGTTCGTAGTTAAAATAAATTGCTCTTGGTTTATAGTCTCGATGAAGCGGGTCTTCTAAAAACTGTAAGCGTTCCCGAAAATCCCGGTCAGTACGGGAGCAAAGGGTAAAAAGATCCCGACAAGAATCGGGAGCAGTTGACAAATTTAGTGGGTAGTGGGTA
>JACSRR010000199.1 GCA_014879635.1 Ignavibacteriaceae bacterium
TCCTCTGTGTTCTCGGCGTGCTCGGCGGTTAAAACATTTTATTAACATGCGACCGCCTCCGGGGTCGAACAAATCTGAATTTCTTTTCTACTACAAATATGTGACACCTCCGGCGTCAAAAACCATTTTGATTCGCAAACTTAGAAGTCCTTAAGTTGACAGCATTATCCACTATCCACAACCCACTAATTCTACCCACTAAATCATCCACTTTCCACTAAATTTGTCAACAACTTTTTTGTGTGACACCTCCGGCGTCAAAATATTAATTTTGCAAACTTTGCCTAATTTGAAATTGGGTACAGACGGACAGGAATGCGTGTTTCCAAATTTTTGAAACTTTGGTGTAAAAGATAACTCAATGGGCATGCTATCAACTAAGTTTTTTGAAACTTACAAAGCTATAATATTGCTTAAACCAGCCTCAAAGAGATTATAAGTTAGGAAGTGCCCGGAACAGGACTCGAACCTGCATGAGATTGCTCTCACTAGCTCCTGAAACTAGCGTGTCTACCAATTCCACCATCCGGGCAAAAATCGGACCTGAAATGTAAGAAAAATTTAGATTTTAATTACCACTCAGAACCACCGTCATGAGTGTTAGTTGTAGTTTTTTTCGATTCCGAACCTTTTAAGCCTCTATGAACTAAATCGCACTCAATTGGCAAGTTTTTAGAATTCACAATATCACTAATAACAGCGCCACAATTAGGACCGGCTAATCTTCCGTCGCCTCTTTCAATTGACTCACGACAGAAAGTAGCAGTAGTAACCGTAGAAGGTAAATTAAAGTAAGCAATAGGTTCTTTGCTCTCCTTATACCAATCGGTAAAGAAATTTTTCCATATAGGCAAAGCGGCAGAAGAACCTTGACCATACCAACCGGTAAATTTAACCCTTCTATCGTCAAACCCTACCCACGCTGCAGCGCAAAGAGTGGGGGTAAAGCCTACAAACCAGGCATCCGCATACTCTTGAGTGGTACCTGTTTTACCGCCGGCGGGTCTGCTAAAAGTAGCTCTGATACCTGCACCTGTACCGGCATTAATAACATCTTCCATCATGTTAACAGTTATTGCTGCCGCTTCTTTTGACATTGCCTCTTTAGATTCGGGAACAAACTCTTCAAGTAATAACTCGTTTTTATCAGTTACCATTTTAATAATAATAGGCTCAACATAAATACCTTGATTTGCAATTGAAGCATACGAATTTGCAAGTTCAAGCGGAGAAACTTCAGAAGTTCCCAAAGAGAGGGAATACACCGGTTGAAGTTCCGTTTTAATTCCCAATTTTTGTGCAATGTCAACTACTTTGTAGATTGGTGCATAACCTTCGGTCATTAACCTGGCAGCAACAACATTCACCGAAGCAGCTAAACCTGTTCTTAATGTCATGTAACCACCATACGCACCGTTTGCGTTTTTTGGTGACCATCCTTTAAATGAGAATTTTTCGTTTAACAATGAAAAAGCAGGATATAACCCATTTTCAATTGCAGCTGCATAAACCAACGGTTTAAAAGCAGAGCCGGGTTGTCGTTTGATTTGAGAAACATGGTTAAGTCCATAAAAGAACTTTTGATTCTGCCCCCCTACTAAAGCCCTGATTTCGCCCGTACCTACTTCAAGCACTACAAACCCTGTTTCAATTGTTTGTGCTATTTTTTTAACTGAATCAACAAATCTTTTATCGTTTTGATATTTTTTCGAAATATTATCTTTCTCGGTTTGATTAGCAGCCTCACGGTACTCTTCCAGATCATTAATTGCATTACGAACTAAATTTGCTACAATTGCCTCTTTATTGTTCCAGCTCCAATTTTTATCGAATAACTCCTGATAACCTTTAAGGTGATCTGCCACTGCCTTATTTGCAACTCTTTGCATATTAATATCCAAGGTAGTGTAAATATTTAGTCCGTCTGTATAGAGATTTTTACCCTGCCTTGCAGCTACTTCTTGCGCTTGTTTTCTCACCATTTCGATAAAATGAGGGGCTTCGTTGGTTTCTCTGATTATTTTTTCTCTTTTAATATCTAAAGGAAGCTTGCTATATTTTTCGTAATCCTCTTTCGATAAATATCCAAAATCATACATGTTCATTAAAACTTGATTTCTTCTGGCTGTAGCATTATCTTTTTTTCTTATCGGGTCAAAGTTATAAGGAGATTTTAACAAACCGACTAACAAGGCAGATTCATGAGGCAGCAAATCTTTAACATTTTTTTCGAAATAGGTATCGGCTGCACTATAAACACCATAAGCTCTTCTTCCGAAAAACGATGTGTTTAAATACATCTCTAAAATTTCGTCTTTTGTAAAATTTCTTTCAATTTGAATTGCCGAAATCCACTCTCTAACTTTTCTTGTTAAAGTTTCAAAAAAATTTTCGCTCCCCAATCTAAGCCCGTACAAATTTTTTGCCAATTGTTGAGTAATAGTTGACGCCCCTTGCGGTTTCGCCAAAAATATAGTCTTAAAAATTGCCTTAAAAATTCTATCCACATCAACTCCCCAGTGTTCATAGAATTTCCTGTCTTCGGTTGCAATTAAGGCTTTTTCTAAGTTTTCAGGAATATCGGCTTTGGTAATTTCGATTCTCTTTTCGATAAAAAACTGACCTATCAAGTTGTTGTTAATATCATATACCTTACTTGCTAGATTTGTTTGCGGATTTTCAAGCTCTTCTATTGAGGGGAGACCCACAATAACATGAATCATAAAGGCTAAAAAAAGGATAACTGATACCGATAATCCGCCTACCGAAAACTGAAATATTTTTTTCTTTTTCGGAGTGAGCGAATTATAAAATTTCTTAATTCCTGAAAACATCTTCATATATTAATCTAAGTCTTTAATTTCAAATTGATTATTTGCAAATATTCCGTAACAGGGCTTATCAATCCAACTTCCTAAATTCAAATAAGTTCCTGTTTTGTAGTTTCTAAACTGTTTTTGATGCAGATGTCCAAAAACAACAAAGTCATATCCTAAGTCTATATATCCTTTTGCAGATGTAAATAAACCATCTGCTTCACCATAATCTTTTTTAGATGTATGATTTCTGCTTTTTTTACTTGTACCGCTTGCTAACCATATCCCGATATCCGGATGAATTAGCGAATATATCTGTTGGAGAAATTTATTTCTGAGAATTTTTTTTAATACTTTATATCCTCCGTCATTCTCCACATACCCGTCACCGTGAGCAATAAAAAATTTCTTGCCTTCTATCTCAGGTGAAATAGAATCGGGTACTAAAACCACCCCTATCTCCTTTTCAAAAAAATCACGGTGCATAAAATCATGATTTCCTATCACATAATAAACCTTAACTCCGGCGTGAGTTAGACTATACAACGCATTTAAAGTTCTAAAAAAACCCTTTTGGTAAACTTTTCTGTATTCAAACCAATAATCATACAAATCACCCACAATATATAAGGAGTCAGCTTTGTCTTTAATTCCGTGTAAAAAATCTACTAAAATTTTTTCTTTATTCTTTTCAACTTCTTTAGTTTCAAGTCCAAGATGTATATCCGAAATAAAATAGTGGTTTTTCATCAAAAAAGCATTTATTTCTTTTTAACAAAATTTGCGAGAAGTTTTCCTTGCGGGTCAAGTTTAACCTCAACGGGAGTAAAATTTATCTTCAATTTATATTCAGATACTCTTTTATCTATTCTTACAGGTATTAAAGCAGTCTCCCCTCCTTTACCTTTAACTAATATTTCTAAGTTAAATATGTACTCTTTAACTGAATTTTGAACTTGTTCTACTTTTAAGTTAATAACAAACTCATCTTTACCGGATTTTTCTGTTGTAAAATTATAAGTTGCGTTAACAATGCCTGAACCTCTGAAAATCCACTGGTCAAAAAAGAATTTTAAGTCTCTCCCTGTTTGTGTTTCAATTACCGAAACAAAATCTTCAATTGTGGCATAGGAATGCTTAAATTTTTGCAGGTAAATATTTAACCCGGCAAAAAAATTCTCATCTCCTATTTCATATCTAAGCATGTGCAAAACCCAAGCCCCTTTATCATAAACAATTGAACCAAAAAGATTTTTAGGGTTGCCAAGTCTCTCATTCTCAAAAGTACCGAACTTTCTTCTCATTGTTGAATTCAAAGCAGCCTCACCATGAGCCCACTCATCATAAAGTGCTTCACAGTAGGATGCAAATCCTTCGTTCAACCAAATATTTTCCCAACTTTTTGGTGAAACAGAATTCCCAAACCAATGATGTGCAAGTTCGTGTAGATAAAGGTCATTAAAAAATTTACTGCCGCTTATAAAATTGGAGCCTACACCGGTGATTGTTTGATGCTCCATTGCTCCTGATTGCCAGAGAAAAACTGCAACCCCGTATTTTTCATTCGAAAAAGGATATTCGCCAAATTTTTCTTCCATAAACCGGAACATCTTAGGATGATCTTCAAAATCTTTCTTTGCTTTTTCAACTTGCCCCTTTAGAACATAATAATTTATTGGAATGTCAACCCCTGAAATTGAAGTGTAAACATCATTAAACATCTCATATTTTGCCGAATACAGACAAATCAAATATGTCGAAATAGGATTTTTAGTTAACCAAGTGTAAGAGTGCCTGTTGCTAACTGTATCTATATTTTCTAATACTCCGTTTGATACAGAAACAAACCCGCTATCGTTAATTATTTTCATTCTCATTAAGGCTTTGTCATTAGGCAGATCATTGCAAGGGTACCAAGCCGAGGCATACACCGGTTCATTAAGTGTATAAGTTACGGATTCGCCGTTTAATTTACCGAACGAAAAAGCAGCAAAACCTAACTTCTTTGGTGTACCGCTATAATCTATTCTGATACTGAGTGTATCACTTGCGTTTAATCCTTTACCTAAATATATCCTTTTATCTTCCCTTCTGTATTCAATTTTAGTTTCTTCTGATGTAATGGAAGAAATATTCATATTATTGTAAAAATTAAACACAATAGTATCAATATCACTTTTAGCAGTCAAGGTAATTACTACGGAACCTGATAATAATTTGCTTTCGGGAAAAAGTTCAAGAACCATATCATAAAACAAGATATCTTGATAGTATTGTTGCTCAACAATATATCCGCTTTCGATATAAATGTTATTATTCCGGTTCTCCAGACTTTCATCATCATTGCTTTGATAATTCTCTATTACGGTGTATCCGAATGAGAAAAATACAAATATTAAACCGATAGTATAAATTGAATATGAAATTAGTGTCAAAAGTAAAAATTTTAGCAAGATATTTTAGGTCAAAATAGATTTTTTATTAATAAGAAATTTAAGAAAATAGTCGTTAAGCATTGTTATATTTTCTCAACTTATGTTGAACGGTGACTTTGGTAGATTATACGGAATATTTAGGGTAAATAAGGCAACCGTATATATTATACCTAAGGAAATAAGCTTACAAATTCCCCAATAAAGTAATTTAATCCTTGAGAAAATACTTTAAACTAAAAATTAGAAGCATTGGATTTCAGTTTTAATTTTGATGTAAACAGTATTTATAATTTCAGGCATACCGGATAACCTTTTTTAAGCGATATTATCCGTTTGAAATAGCGATACCGCTTTTCATACAAAAAAGGAATCAGTAAGATTTTGAAGTAATAAATTTGGAACCATGATTATCAAAAATACCGGATATAAATAAAATGATTACCGATTCATTTACGCTAACAGTAATTGCTACAATAATTGCAACCGTTTTAGTTTCATTGATATTATTACTATCGGTTGGATTAAGTGTTCTTCTTAACAGAAAGCAAGATTCAACTTTTAGACAGGTAATTTCATCTAATAACCGTAATATTTCTGAAGTACCTGAAAGTAAAGTTGAAATAGAAAATAATATTACAGAACAAGAAAGTAAAGTTGAAACTCCCCATACTTTTGAAGAGAGATTAACGACAATAAAAACAATAGAATACCATGCTCCGCAGGTAATTAATCAGACCATGATAACTGATTCTAACCAAAAAGTATCGTACTACGGAAGATTCAATCCCTATGTTGTAAAAGCTAATTAATTTTTATAGTTAAGGCAATTTTTGCAAGTGTGAAGATTGCCTCTTTTATTTGTGATTCTGATATATAAGGGGCAGGACCCAATCTTAATATGTTGCCTCTAAAATCGGAGTAAATGTTGTTTTTCATCAAAGATTCGTAAAATAATCCTGCAAAGTTACTTTCAAAAGAAACAAATCCTCCCCTCTCATCTATACTTACATCGTCTTTAATTCTTATTATTTGCGGATTAATCTCTTCCTTCAAAAATTCAGAAATAATTGATAAATTCATCGTTTTATATAATTCCGAAATTTCAGAGATATTTAGTTCATTTTCCTTAAAGAATCTAAAAACTCTTGAGGCGCGATAAAAACTAACAGGTTCAAAAGTTGCTCCCGCAAAAAGCAATCCGCCTTCTCCGTATTGAGTTTTTTCACTCGCTTGCATATTAGATAATTCTTGAAACCTGCTGAACCAACCCGTTACTACAGGTCTTAAATTAATACCGGGCGGAAATCTTAAAAAGCCCAATCCTTCGCCCAATTGACAATATTTATATCCCCCGCCGGTTATAAATGCGTTTTCTAACTTTAATTTTTTAATGTCAAATTCTGTAGCATTTAATGAGTGGTAAGCGTCAATTAAAAGAGGAACCCCTTCTTTTTCGCATTTTTCAACTAAAGGGGAGAAATCTCTAACTTTCAGCCCTGATTTAAAAAAGATTGAAGAAATTATACAAATAGCCGTTTTACTGTCAATTTTTTCAGCCATTCTTTCAGGTAAGTTGTAAACGGGATTAGCTGCTACAAATACTGGATTTATTAACCCTGTTTCTGCAAGACGATTTATCTGACGGGTAACAGAGTAAAATTCTGTGTCGGTAAGAATTATCTTATTCTTTTTAGTGAAGTCTAAAGCAGAAAAAAGTTTTACTAATAGTTCGTGAGTACTTTGAGCAAACGACATTTCACCAATATCATCATTCATCAAAAGACGGTAACCGGTTTTTACATCCTCTATTTTATTCAAAACTTTTGACCATTTTAAATCTACCAAAGATGATGCATCCTCCCAACATTCTTGAATTCCTTCAAATGCTACATCAGGCCATGCTTGATGTGAATGACCGGATAACAGAATTCTCTCTGTTACTTTGAACTTTGAGTAGTGTTGGGCTAAATTATTGTGGGTTCCCAAAAATTCTTCCTTTATATTTTTCATTTCTTGCCTTTTTACTTGATTTATTCCGATAATTTTCAGAATTTAAAATGTCTCTTAAATTAAAATAACAAAAGGAGCAATATTGATGAAAAAGTTTTTCACAATTTCTTTGATCACATTCTTTTTCCTGGCAATTAACACATCATTCGCCGGGCATGAGGATAAACCAAAACCCAAAAATAATAATTCTGTAAGATTTACAGAAGACGGTACCTGGACAGTTCAAAACTCAAACTTTGCAACAGCGAGTAGAGGAATTAACTATATATCTGCTGTTTCCGAAAATGTTGCCTGGGCAAACGGATATGACGGGGTTACACCTACAAATTATATTGTAGAGTTCACTATGACAACGAACGGCGGCACTACTTGGACGGCAAGAAACATTGCGGGTTACTCCACTGGTTGGGGTCCTGCAATGATTCATGCTGTTAGCAGTACTACTGCTTGGCTTCCATTGTTTAATGCTACTGCAGGCGGTGGCAGAATTCTCAAAACTACAGACGGCGGTTTAAATTGGGTTCATCAATCTACAGCTGCTTATTCTGCTCCGGCAGGTTTCCCTAATGTTCTTCATTTTTGGAATGAAAATGAAGGTGTAACAATGGGTGACCCTAACGGCGGTTTCTGGGAAATGTACACAACCACTAACGGTGGTACTAATTGGGTAAGAGTTCCCACAGGTAATCTTCCTGCTCCCGTAGCTTCAGATGAATACGGTGTAGTTGGTTACTATGATGTTAAAGGTAATACTGTTTGGTACACAACCAACAAAAGTAGAATTATCAAATCAACCGATAAAGGTTTCACATGGACTGCAATTACAACTCCTATTCCGGTAAACCAACAATTTAAAATTCAAATGGTTGACCAAAACTTCGGTATTGCTTATGTTGTACAACTTCAAACTAAATATTTCACCACAGACGGTGGAAACACATGGACGCAATTAACTCATACAGGTCCTTTCTTTGCTTCCGATTTTAGATATGTACCCGGCACCCAAAATTCATTTGTAAGTGTGGGAGCTGCAGCAGGCTTTACCGGTATCTCTTATTCACTTGATAGAGGTGCAAATTGGACTGAGTTTGCAGGTACTTCAATTACACAGTTCACTTCAGTTGGTTTTGTTGATAATTATACTGGCTGGGCAGGTTCGTTTAACACTAACAATACCGGCGGAATTTTTAAATTCACAGGCGAAATTGAACCGGTACCCGTTGAATTGACCTCATTTTCTGCTTCAACTTCTCTTTCCGGCATAAATTTAACTTGGGAAACAGCTACCGAAGTTAATAACCTCGGATTTGAAGTTCAAAGAAGTCTTGACAATATTAACTTTGCAACTGTTGCATTTATTCACGGTAAAGGTACCACAACAGAGAGACAAACTTATACCTACTTAGATAAAACAACATCCGAACAAAAGTTATATTACAGATTAAAACAGGTTGATTTAGACGGTAAGTTTGAATTCTCTAATATCATTGAAGTGGTTTTTGATTTACCGCTTAATTTTGAAATGTCTCAGAATTTCCCGAATCCGTTTAACCCTTCAACCGAAATTAGATTTGCATTACCTGAAGCTGCAAATGTTGTATTAAATGTTTATAACTCGCAGGGTGAACTTGTTCAAAATTTGGTGAACGGAGTTTACTCAGCCGGAACCCATTCAACTAATTTTGATGCTGCAAAACTAAATTCCGGGATTTATTTCTACACAATTAAAGCAGGTAATTTTACTCAAACCCGTAAAATGATGCTTTTGAAATAATTTGAAATAATATTTCTTAAACTGTTTAAAACAAAAAAAGGAGCAAGAAATTGCTCCTTTTTTTTGTCATTTAAACACTAAACCAACTTTTCAATCATTAATGCAAGCTCAAAATCCTTAACGGTTAAACCGCCGGCACTGTGAGTTGAGATCATAATTTTAAGTTTGTTCCAACCGTGAATTAGCATATCCGGGTGGTGGTCTAACTCTTCGGCTTTTGCACCAATTTTATTTACTAAAGAAAGTACCTCAGCAAAATCATTTAGAGTAAACTCTTTCTCAATTTGATTTTCGGAGAGATTCCATCCTGTCAGGTTTGCAAGTTGTTTCTCTAATTCAATAGAATCAAGTTTTTTAACCATCTTTTCATTTACCTTCTGTAGTATCGTGAATAGGTTCGTCAGATTCTTCTTCAAGAAAAACTAAACCATCTGAACCTTCAAAATGCTTAACCACAATTCTACTTCCCTCTTTGAAATTATTTCTTAAAATTTCTTCAGAGAGAGGGTCTTCAATAAATTGTTGAATAGCTCTTCTAAGAGGTCTGGCTCCATATTTAGGGTCAAATCCCTTATCTGCAAGGAAATGACGGGCAGATTCTTCTAACTTAACCGTCATCTTACTTTCACCGATATTCTGAATTAGGTCTTTTAATTCAATATCGATAATTTGTATAATGTCATCTTTAGTTAAATTTCTGAATACAATAGTTTCATCTAACCTGTTCAAAAATTCGGGACTAAACAGTCTTTTAACCGCATCATCAATTGTGCTTTTCATACTTGAATATTGGTCTTCATCACCGGAGTTTCCAAAGCCGAATGAACCTAAAGGTTTAATCTCTCTTACTCCGATATTAGAAGTCATGATGATGATGGTATTTTTAAAGTCTATTTTTCTACCTAAACTGTCGGTCAATCGTCCTTCATCAAGAACTTGAAGAAGAAGTCCGAAAATATCGGGGTGTGCTTTTTCAATTTCATCAAAAAGTACAACCGAATAAGGTTTTCTTCTAACTTTTTCTGTTAATTGACCCCCTTCTTCATAACCAACATATCCGGGAGGGGCACCAACTAATCTTGAGACGGAGAATTTCTCCATATATTCACTCATATCAATTTTGATTAGAGCATCTTCCGAATCAAAAAGATATCTGGCTAAAACTTTGCAAAGTTCTGTTTTACCAACACCCGTAGGACCCAAGAAAATGAAACTTCCTATGGGTTTAGCAGGGTTTTTTAAACCCGCTCTTGCTCTTCTTATTGCTTTAGTGAGCTTAGTAACTGCTTCATCCTGACCAACAATATATCCTTTTAAAGCACTTTCCATATCAAGGAGTTTTTCGGATTCAGTTTGAGCAACCCTGTTTACGGGGATACCTGTAATCATAGCAACAACGGTAGCCACATCTTCTTCGGTAACATCATACATAATATCTTTTGATTTTGTTTCCCACTCTAACTTTGCATCTTCAAGGTTATTGAGCAGGGTTCTCTCTGTGTCACGCAGTTTTGCGGCTTCCTCATAGTCTTGAGTTTTTACGACTTTAACTTTCTCTTTTCTGATGTTATCAATTTCTTCTTCGAGTTTTAAAATATAAGGCGGAACCTCATAATTTCTCATGTGAACACGGCTGCCGGCTTCATCTATAACATCAATTGCTTTATCCGGTAAATGCCTGTCGGTAATATATCTTGAACTAAGTTTAACCGCCGATTCAATTGCTTGGTCAGAATATCTGACATGGTGGTGTTCTTCATATTTAATTTTGATATTTTCGAGAATTTGAAGAGTTTCATCATAAGTAGGCGGTTCAACCATAACCTTTTGAAATCTTCTATCTAATGCACCGTCAGTTTCAATATATTTCCTATATTCGTCAAGAGTGGTAGCACCGATACATTGAAAATCACCTCTTGCAAGTGCCGGTTTAAACATATTTGAAGCATCTAATGAACCCGATGCTCCCCCTGCTCCCACAATAGTGTGAAGTTCGTCTATGAAAATTATTACTTCTTTTGCCTTTTCAAGCTCATTTAAGAGAGCTTTCATTCTTTCTTCAAATTGCCCTCTGTATTTGGTACCTGCAACCAATCCTGCTAAATCAAGAGTAACAACTCTTTTATCCTGCAAAATTCGCGGAACTTTTTTGTTAATAATCCTGATTGCCAAACCTTCGGCAATTGCAGTTTTACCAACGCCCGGTTCACCAATCAAAACGGGATTATTTTTCTTTCTTCTACTTAGAATTTGGGCAACTCTCTCAATTTCTTTCTCTCTGCCAATTACGGGGTCTAGTTTATCTTCTGTGGCAAGTTTAGTTAAGTCGCGTCCAAAATTATCCAAAACGGGAGTTTTAGTTTTTTCTGATTTTTTACCGGCAGCATTAATAATCTGAGGCTGACCCTTACCGCCAATTGAGTCTTTACTACTCAACAATTGATTTAATTCGTTTCTAACCGTTTCGTAATTAACACCAAATTGAATTAAGATTTGGGTGGCAATATTATCATCATCACGCAGTAATGAGAGTAATAAATGCTCGGTTCCGATAACATCGGCTTTGTAAATTTTGGCTTCAATTTGAGTAATTTTGAGAACTTTTTCTGCCTGCTTAGTTAAAGGAAGGTTTCCTATTGTAAGGGTACCTCCGCTTGACCTAACAGAATCTTCTACTGATTTTTTAATCTCAATGAGATCACAGTCTAAATTCTTTAAAATTTTTACGGCAACTCCGTTACCCTCTCTAATTAGCCCTAATAATAAATGTTCAGTTCCAATTTGGTCATGACCTAATCTAACCGCTTCTTCTCTGCTTAATCTTATTACATCTTGCAACCTGTCTGAGAAGTTTCCGTCCATTAAATATTCCTCTTGGTTTAAATCAATAAAGAAAAACTTTTTAATTCTTAATTTACGAAAAAGTGCTTATAGTTTCTCTAACAGTCTATTTCTAAAATTAATTCAAAATTTGACAGTAATCACTGAGTAAAAGTTTCATTTTACCCAAAAGCCTATTTTATTATCAACATTTTTCTAGTGTCTGAATCTCTTTCTGTCTCTAATCTGTAGTAATAAACCCCGGAAGGATATTTATCTGCACTAATTTCAATTTTATGATCACCGGCAGGTAACTTTTCTGAATTAATTAATACATCCACCAAACTACCTGTTATATCGTATATCCTCAATGAAACGGATTCTTCTTCGCCTAAAACAAATGAAATAACCGAAAGCGAACCGGAAACTTTGCTTGAAACTCCAAAAGGATTAGGATAATTTTGATTAAGTGTAAATCTTCCCGGAAGTATATCTACGGCAATTTGGCTACTGTAACTAAAACTTCCGTCATTGTCAAGCTGTTTTAATCTGTAGTTATATTTTCCGGGTACATTCAACTTTTCTGTAAAAGAATAATTTGAGACTGTTGTAGAATTCCCTTTTCCGGGCACAAATCCTGCTACTAAAAACTCTCTCTCATCTTTTTGTCTTTGAATTTCAAATCCATAATTATTAGTTTCGGTCAAAGTTTGCCAATTTAATAGCACTTCATTTCCGGAAACAATTGAACTAAAAATAAGACCTTCAACGGGAATCACATCGCTATTAACATATTTAATTGATGTTCCTAAACTACCAACAAACCAGGCATTGTTAGGATTAGTAGCCCAAACATCATCAAAGGTATTAATAGTTTGTCTCGGCTGAAGTTTCCAATTTTTACCGCCGTCATCAGAAATATAAATATAACCGCTTGCACAAGATGCAAAAGCTCTAAAAACTACCCCTTCTTTAGTGTAATGAACACCCCAAACAGTTTGAGCGGGTTTAGTTTGAGCCGGAGTCCAAGTAGCACCACCGTCTTCAGTATAAAAAGTATTACCTGAAGAACCCGCAGCCACACCGTTTAGTCTATTCACAAACGAAATACCGTAAGTACCTAATCCGCCGGCAGAAAGTTGCAAATTCCAAGTTTCACCGCCGTCTGTTGTTGCAATTATCCTTTCTCCGGTACCTGAAATCCAGCCATATAGCGAATCAACAAAGTCCATATCCCAGAGTAAATGAGTAAATCCGGTAGATTTCTGAACCCAAGTAACTCCTGCATCGGTTGTTTTTAACACTGTACCGTTAGTACCTGCAACAAATCCGGTTAGCGGAGAAACAAAATCAATAGCAATAAACTCCATGCTTGTCCCTAAACCGCTGTTGTATAAAGTCCATGTATTTCCGCCGTCCCAACTTCTTATTATGTTACCTTGTTTACAACCGGCGTAAACATAATTTTCATCAACTGCAACAATTTCACTAATTTCAAGAGTAGTACCGGTATTTAGAATGCTAAAAGTTCTGCCGCCGTTAGTGGTTTTTGCTATTAAACCGCTTAACCCACAAACAAAGCCTACAGAGTCATTCGCAAACGAAACATCGTTTAATGCCGTTGCAGTAAACCTGTACCCTAAATTTTGCCAATCTACCCCGGCATTTGTAGATTTTACGAAAAACCCTCTCGTACCGCTAATGTAAACAGTGTTTTCGTCACCAAACGAGACTGAGTATTTTGTGTAAGAAGTCATAGCATCGGGTAGAGTAACCGGAGTCCAGGTTGCACCCCAATCAGTACTTCTCAACGCTTGAAGTTCTGTTCCTGCAGCAATACCTGTTCCGTTCGAATTAAAATCAATTCCCCAAGTAAATACAGAAGTTGTTGCACTCTGATAAACTTGAGCCCATGTATTACCACCGTCTGTAGTTCTAATAATTCTACCTCTTTCACCCACCACAAAACCGGTATCGGGATTAAAAAACTTCACTTCTCTCAAATCAGTTAAACCGGCAATACCAATATTTAAAGGGTTCCAAGTGGCTCCACCGTTTGTAGATTTAATTATCAAATTATCGTTACCACAAACAAAAACGGTATTTGCATCGAGAGCAAAAACACCGTAAAGAGTTAAAGAAGTAATTGCCGTATTACTTTGCGAAAACCAAGAAGCACCGCCATCGGTAGTTTTAGCAATAAATCCGCCAAAGCCTACCGTCCACCCGGTTAATTCATCTATGAAAAAGATATCGTATTTTGTAGTATCAGGTGCACTTAATTGAGTCCAAGAATTACCGCCGTTTGTAGTTTTAAAAAGTCTATAAATTGAGCCGGCTGCAAATCCGGTAAGATCATTCACAAAAAAAGTACTTCTTAGAATCCCGTTTCCGGTATCAACCTGCGAAACATTCCAGGAAGAACCTCCGTTTGTAGTGTAAACAACCTCACCAATCTGTGAAATTGTATAATATCTGTGGGCAGAAGGTGCCCAACCTACATAAGTATCATTTATTGTCGGATAAGGATTAATTGTGGTAAATGATACCTGCGAATAAATAAATGTGCTAACTAAAACAAAAATTGTAAATAATCTTTTCATAAAATTACTCCTAAATTAATTTCACAAAGTAATCATTTTAAAGAACATAATCAATTGTGTAAATTTGTTTTCTCATTAAATTAAAACATAATTAAAGATGCTCGAAAGAATCTCCTCCTTAGATACAAAAAAAATTATTGCCGGATTAATTATTATCCACTCATTGCTCTTTATTCCATTTTTGGGAACCGTTAGGCTATTTGATTGGGATGAAATCAATTTTGCCGAATGCGCCCGTGAAATGATTGAAACGGGAGACTATTTAAGAGTGTACATAGATTATGAACCATTTTGGGAAAAACCACCTCTTTTTTTCTGGTTTCAAGTTGTCTCGATGAAAATTTTTGGTGTTACTGAGTTTGCTGCAAGACTTCCGAATGCACTAACCGGTATTATTTCGGCAGTTATGCTGTTTGTTATTGGTTCCCGTTTTAAAGACAATAAATTTGGTTTATTGTGGGTGTTGGCTTATACGGGTTCTGTACTCCCCTATTTTTATTTCAGGTCGGGCATAATTGACCCCGTATTTAATTTATTTATGTTCCTTAGTGTGATTTATGCATTTAGTGCATTTAAAAGAGAGGAATTAAAACCGTTAAAATATGCTGTGGTATCGGGTATTTTTAGCGGGCTCGCCGTTTTGGTTAAAGGTCCGGTTGGTTTGCTTCTTCCTGGTTTATCAATTTTTATTTTTGCTCTCTTATTCCGGCGTGATGATATTAAAAAATTCGCTTTTGTGATTGTGACCTACACATTATTGGCAATTTTAACTGCTTTTATTTGGTTTGGAATAGAAATTGCAAAAAACGGAACTTGGTTTGTTTCAGAATTTATAACCTATCAAATCAGGCTTCTGACAACCGGAGATGCCGGATTCTCTGGACCGGTATATTATCATTTTATTGTAATTCTTCTTGGTTGTTTTCCTGCCTCTGTTTTAATTTTTAGTGCTTTTAAATATAAGCAAGAGCTACCGGAAAAAAAGGAATTCACATTTTTAATGTTAATTCTTTTAAGTGTTGTTCTAATCATATTTTCGATTGTTAAAACTAAAATTGTTCATTACTCCTCATTGGCTTACTATCCCGTTACATTTCTTGCGGCATATACAGTTTATAATATATTAGCAGGAAAAATTAAAATTTCAAAGTTAGGGATTAGTTTCAATTTAATTGTGGGAACAATAGTCGGGATTCTGGTTACGGGTATTGCTCTTGCAGGAATTTATAAAGATGCACTGATGCCATATCTAACAGATGATTTTGTAAAAGGAAACTTACAGGCAGATGTTTATTGGAGCGGTTTTGAACCCTTAATAGGTTTAAGTTTTATTGTGGCAGTAATTACCGGTTCAATATTTCTTTTCAGAAAGAATTTTGAGAAAGGGTTTTTAACACTTTTTATCTCGACTGCCTTAATGCTTACTTTGCTTCTCCCCTTGGTAGTTCATCGAGTTGAGGGATACACACAGGGCACACCTATCGAATTTTACGAAAGTTTAAAAGGGAAGGATGTTTATGTTAAAGCTATTGGATTCAGGTCTTACGCAGATCTGTTTTATTCCGGAAAACCTAAACACCTTTCGGCTTCGGGAATTGGGGTTAAACACTCGAATATTGAAGACCATTTGATGAACGGAGAAATTGACAAACCCGCATATTTTGTAACAAAAATAAATGAATATCATAATTGGGAAAACCACCCCAATTTAGAACTTATTGAAATTAAAAACGGCTTTGTATTTCTAAAAAGGAAAGATTCAACAATTAAAAAGTAGAGGAATATTTTAGTTTTTTTTCTTGTAAAGTTTAGAGTTTACAACACCTAATTTCGCAAAAAAATGAACTATTGAAACCCTAAGAACACCCAGTCCGTATATTACGCTTCTTTTAAAATTTATTGAAGAGGCTTCTTTAAAGTATTTTGTAGGACAGGTTACTTCACCTATTTCAATATCTGCAAAAATAATTTGCGATAACATCTCGTTATCAAAAACAAAATCATCTGAGTTTTGAGTGATATCAATTTTCTCAAATACTTCTTTTGAAAAGGCACGGTACCCGGTGTGATATTCGGATAATTTTTGTCCGACAAGAATATTTTGAACAAGAGTCAAAATTCTGTTCGCAATATATTTATAAAGAGGCATACCCCCCTTTCTTGCACCCTTACCTAAAATTCGCGAAGCCAAAACAACTTCGTATAGACCGTTACCAATAATGCCAACAATAGGAATTATTAATTTAGGAGTGTATTGATAATCCGGATGTAGCATAATAATAATATCGGCGCCAAGATCTAAAGCCTTTGAATAACAGGTTTTTTGATTTCCGCCATACCCCTTGTTATTATCATGTTTAATAACATGGTTGATACCAATTTTTTTTGCCAAAGCAGCTGTATCGTCTTTGCTTGCATCATCAACCAAAACAACATCATCAACTATTTCAAACGGGATTTCCCTGTATGTTTTTTCGAGTGTTTTTTCGGCATTGTAAGCCGGAAGAACTACAATTATTTTTTTACCGTTAAACATCAGAATATTTTATCTAAAACTTCAATCATTTTGTTTCTAAAAATTGGCTTGGAAATAAAATCTGTAAAACCGGTTGCAATAAATCGCTCTTTATCACCGGGTAATACATAAGCCGTAACTGCAATAATAGGAGTTTTCTCAAATGCAGGCATTTGTCGTACAAGCTTTAATGCGTCTAATCCGTTATATTCGCCCTGCAAATTAATATCCATAACAATAAAATCAAACTTGTTGTTTTCTAACAATGGCTCTGCATCTTCAAAACTTTGAGCAAATTTTAGCTCTTTAATGTCTTTCATCTGCACCTTAAATAATATCTGCGAATCAAGTTGGTCTTCAATGTAAAGACAAGTCATATTATTAAAGACAATTTTACCATCTTTATCTCTATAACCTACAACCGGAGCTGTTGAAACCACAGGTTGTTCTTTCTTTTCCGGTGTTTTTATTGCAGGTGGTTTACTTTCAGCAGCTTTTTTTTCCGGCTGGCGGAACGGCTCGTTAACCCATTGATTTGGTTGTAACGGAATCTTTGAAGTTTCACTTTTAGGTTTAAACTCTTCTTTGTTAAATACACTACTTGCCGGTGGTTGAACTTCGTATCCTTTTGAACTAAAATCATCATTGTTTAATTCAAAAGCAAAATCATCCTGCTCTTTCTTAACTTCCTGTTTTACCGGTAGCGGCTCATCATACTCAGCTTTTCTTCTTTGAACTTCAGCAGAATATTTTTCGGAAAGAGGTGGTTCTTTTGGTTCTTCCCGCTCTTTTGATTCATATTTGTATTTATCATAGGTTTCAAATTCATAATCATCTTTATAGCGGTCATAAATTGGTGAAGTTCTTTTAAAATTTTCGAGCTCTTTTTCTAATGATTCATCCGTAAATTTTTCATCAAAATCATAATCATTGTTAAAAGAGGGTGTAGGAACTGTTACATTTAATTCCTCAAACTCAGGTAATTTTTCGACAACCGGAGCTGAAGAAACCGGTGTAATAATTTTTTCTTTAGCTAATTCTCCGGTTTTAAATTCAATAGGTAAGCTTATTCCTGCTTCAAATGATTTACCTGATTTCTGAATTATCTCAAGTTTACTTTTTAGCTCATCTATCAACCTAAATGCCGGAAAAATTGAAAAACGGGAAATACCAAAATTCCTGAAATAAGAAAGATCTGTTTTGTTGTACAAATTCTTTAAAATATCCATCACATTGGTACTAACTTCATTTTCACCGTCTCTAATTCCGACAATAAAATTCTTGTCTTCCAATTGGAAAATAGAGATATAAAATTTTCCGTCTTTGTGAACATGGGATAGAATTTTTAAGATTAAATAAACAAGTGTTTTAGTTTTATCAAAATCGGAAGTAATTTTTAATCCATAACTTACTCTTTCAATCTCAACTATATATGGAAACTCTTTTGTACTTTCTTCAGTTTCTTTTACAACTGCTTTTAAAAGCTTTTCGGCGTCAAAAGTATCAGGTTTAAACTGACCAATCTCCTGTTCAATTTGAGCGTACTCAGAGATGGAATCCATCGTTTCACGCAGTTTTTTATTGTTCTCGTTTATATACTCTAACGCTTCTCTTTGTTCTTCATTAGGGGCATCAAGGCTCTCCTTTATTTCGTTCATAAAACCGATCATAACATTTATTGGTGTTAAGATTTCATGAAAAATAAAAGATAGGTGGGAAGGATCTAACCCGCCTTGATTTTGTTTTTTATTCTGATCACCGTTTACAAAAACTTCTTTAATGACTTCTTTATAGACAGGTTTTTCAACTATAATCTCTCTGATAACTTCTCTATCAACAGGTTTTTCAACTATTACTTCTCTAATAACCTCTCTGTCAACAGGTTTTTCAACTATTACTTCGGTAGCCGTGCCCTGTTTACTTCCTATAAAAATATAGCTTAAATTATCGGAATCGCCTGAGTCATGAGTTAGTGTAGTTATAGTATAGTCAATTAAGTCGCCAGCTTTAGATTTTAACTTAGTTTCAACACTAACTTTCTCTTTCGACCTTTTTAAAATTGCAGTACGGTCTTTGTCTTCAACTAATGAAACAATACTTTCGGAAAGTAACTCTTCTTTAGAATAACCTAAAACCCTTGAAACACTTGGGTTTGCGTATGTTATAAAGCCGGTGCTATCGGTAATAATGAGTAAATTATCAGAAACATCAAAAATCTTTTTGTAAACGGATAATTCTCTTTCTGCAATTAATTTATCGCTAATATCCTTAACTATATTAAAGAACGCTTCTCTACCCTCATAGGTAAAAGAAGTTCTGCTAATCTCAACTTTAACTATTTTGCCGTCTTTCTTGCGGTGGTTAAAAGGACCGGTGAAAACGCCCTCCACATTATTTTGTGGTTCAAGAATTGTTTGAATTTCTTCAGGGGTATATAGGTCTGTGAGATCCATCTGCAGAAATTCAGGTTTTGTGTAACCATAAAGCTTCAAAGCAGCGTCGTTAACCTCCAAAAATCTCAGATTGTCAGGGTCATAAACGAAAATCGCTTCAGGATTATTCTTTACTATAAGATCAAACATTTCACCTCTGTTCTTTAAGAGAAATTCAAGATTAAAGTTAATTTCATAAGTTTCTGCATAGGCTAAGTA